>JBDTNU010000009.1:0-29587 GCA_039933535.1 Caldimonas sp.
GTGATCGGCATCTGCAACACCTTCAGCGAGCTCACGCCCTGCAACTCGCACTTCCGCACGATCGCCGAGCAGGTCAAGATCGGCGTCTACGAAGCGGGCGGCTTCCCGCTCGAGTTTCCGGTGATGTCGCTCGGCGAGACGCTGCTCAGACCGACGGCGATGCTCTATCGCAACCTCGCCAGCATGGACGTCGAGGAGTCGATTCGCGGCAATCCGATCGACGGCGTGGTGCTGCTGATGGGCTGTGACAAGACCACGCCGGCGCTCGTGATGGGCGCGGCCAGCGCCAACCTGCCGACGATCGGCGTCTCCGGTGGACCGATGCTCAACGGCAAGTGGCGCGGCCAGGAGCTCGGCTCGGGCACCGGCGTCTGGAGCATGAGCGAGCAGGTGCGCGCCGGCACGCTCAAGCTGCAGGAGTTCTTCGACGCCGAGAGCTGCATGCACCGCAGCCACGGCCACTGCATGACGATGGGCACGGCCAGCACGATGGCCTCGATGGTCGAGGCGCTCGGCCTCGGCCTGCCGGGCAACGCCGCCTATCCGGCGGTCGACGGGCGTCGCAACGTGATCGCACGCTCGGCCGGCCGGCGCATCGTCGAGATGGTCTACGAAGACCAGACGATCTCCGACATCCTGACGCGCGAGGCGTTCGAGAACGCGATCGTCACGCTCGCCGCGATCGGCGGGTCGACCAACGCAGTCATCCACCTCATCGCGATCGCCGGACGGCTGGGCGTCAAGCTGAACATCGACGACTTCGACCGGCTCGCGAGCGAGCTGCCCTGCCTCGTCAACCTGCAGCCCTCGGGCACGCACCTGATGGAGGACTTCTGCTACGCCGGCGGCCTGCCGGTCGTGATGAAGGAGATCGCGCCCTTGCTGCACCTGGGCGCGGTCACGGCCAACGGCAAGACGATCGGCGAGAACATCGCCGACGCCGAGAACTTCAACACCGAGGTGATCAAGCGCTTTGACGCGCCGTTCAAGGCCCATGCCGGCATCGCCGTGCTGCGCGGCAACCTCGCGCCGCGCGGCGCCATCATCAAGCCGAGCGCGGCAACGCCGGCGTTGATGGTGCATCGCGGTCGCGCCGTCGTGTTCGAGGACAGCGACGACTTCCACAAGCGCATCGACGACGACAGCCTCGACGTCGACGAGAACTGCATCCTGGTGCTCAGGAACTGCGGCCCCAAGGGCTACCCCGGCATGGCCGAGGTCGGCAACATGCCGCTGCCGCCCAAGGTGCTGAAGAAGGGCATCACCGACATGGTGCGCATCAGCGACGCGCGGATGAGCGGCACCGCCTACGGCACGGTGGTGCTGCACACCACCCCCGAGGCGGCCGCCGGTGGGCCGCTCGCCGCGGTGAGGAACGGCGACTTCATCGAGCTCGACGTGCCGAACCGGCGCCTGCATCTCGACATCAGCGACGCCGAGTTGGCCAGGCGCATGGAAGGCTGGAAGCCGCCGGTGCCGCCATTGCAAAGCGGCTACTGGAAGCTCTACATCGATCACGTGCTGCAAGCCGATGAAGGCGTCGATCTCGATTTCCTCGTGGGCTGTCGAGGCGCGTTCGTTCCAAAGGACAATCATTGAAGCCATGGCGTCGATGATTGCGGTGAGCTCGTGACGCAAAGCGGCTTGAAGGCGCGCAACGCCGGCCGGAACCGCGACCACTAGGCAGCCATGCCGGGCGTGGGCGTCTATCTCGGCGTCGTCCAGTTTTTCTTCGCGGCGACCTGGATCGTCTACGTCCTGTACCTGCCGCAGCTCGCGGCGCAGGCCGGCATCGGCAAGGACGCGGTGGCCTGGATCCTGATGGCCGACCAGCTGGTCTTCGTGTTCGCCGACTATTCGAGCGGCGTCGCCGCCGACCGCGTCTCGCGCACTGTGGGCCGCGTCGGCATCGCGGTGCTCGCGGCGACGCTCGTCTCGTGCGCCGCCTTCCTCGCGCTCCCGTTCGTCGCACCGGCGGCCTCGCCGCCCGTCTTCATCGCCTTGACGATGGTCTGGGCGGTCACGTCATCGGCGCTTCGCGCGCCGCCGCTGGCGCTGGTCGGCAGGCACGCGGCCAAGCCGACCCAGCCGATCCTGGTCGGGCTGTCGTTGCTGGGCCTCGGTATCGCCAGCGCGTTGCAGCCCTATCTCGGCCTGACGCTGCGTGGCATCGATGCGCGCATTCCGTTCGTGCTTTCGAGCGCCGTGCTCGCGCTCGTCACGCTCGGTCTCGTCGCCGCCGAACGTGGCCTGGCGCGCGCCGCCGCAATGCGTGCCGCGCCGGTCGTCGCGCGTGCGCCGGTTGTAGCGGGCACCGCCGGCCCGGTACCGGTCGTGATCGCGGCAGCCCTGCTTGCCGCGCTCGCCTTCCAGGTCCACGTCTTCATCGACAGCGCGCCGCTCTATCTTCGCCAGGCATCGCCAGCGCAACTGCCGATGCTCTCGCCGGTGTTCTGGATCGGCTTCAACCTCGCCATGTTGCCGCTCTCGCTGACGGCCAAGCGCTGCCCAGCCGCGCGGGTCATGGGCGTGTCGGCGCTCATCGCGGCCGGGGCAGCGGGCATGGCGACCGTCGCGTCCAATCTCTCGGCGCTGATCGCGACGCAGTTTGTCGCCGGGGCCGCGTGGGCTGGCGTCATCCTTGCCGCCTTCGCGTGGGCGCTGGCGCGCGGCGGCTCCGGCCACGCCGGTGCATTGGCCGGTGCGATCTCGTCGGTGCTTGCACTGGCCACGCTGGCGCGCATGGGCAGCGTCGCCGCCGGATGGCCGAAGGCGCCGGGGCTCGGCGATGCGCTCGCCTGGTGGCCGGTGGTCGGCTGGCTGGCGGCCAGCGCGATCGTCGTCGCGCTGGTTCTCGCCAGACCGGCTCCTAGGGTCCGAGCTGACGCCAGAGGTAGGTGAACGTCAGCGCCGACAGATGGGCGCGCTGCTCGTTGTCGGCAGCGCCGGCGTGGCCGCCCTCGATGTTCTCGTAGAACAGCACGTCGTTGCCGCGCTCGCGCATCAGCGCGGCCATCTTGCGTGCATGACCCGGATGGACGCGATCGTCACGCGTCGAGGTCGTGAACAGGACCGGCGGATATTTCACGCCGGGCTTGACGTTCTGGTAGGGGCTGTAGCGCGAGATGAAGGTCCAGTCGGCGGCGACGTCCGGGTCGCCGTACTCGCCCATCCACGAGGCGCCGGCAAGCAGCTTGTTGTAGCGCTTCATGTCGAGCAGCGGCGCCTGGCAGACGACCGCGTTGAAAAGTTCGGGCCGCTGCAGCATGACCGCACCCACCAAGAGTCCGCCATTGCTGCCGCCTTCGATGCCGAGGTGCCGGGGGGTCGTGAACTTGCGAGCGATCAGGTCAACGGCTACGGCGATGAAGTCGTCGTAGCTTTTCTGCTTGTTTGCCTTGACCGCCGCCTGGTGCCACGCCGGTCCGAACTCGCCGCCGCCGCGGATGTTGGCAAGCACGAAGACGCCGCCTTTGCCGTACCACTCCGAGCCGAAAGGGCCCGAATAGAACGGACGTTCCGAGATCTCGAAGCCGCCGTAGCCGTACAGCAATGTCGGCGTGTTGCCATCGCCAGGGTGGGCAGCGTCGAGGCCCTTGGGCCAGACGACGAAGTACGGCACGCGCGTGCCGTCCTTCGATGCGGCGAAGAACTGCTCGACGTGCATGCCCGTCGCGTCGAAGAGCGCGGGTCGCGACTTCAGTGTCTCGCGCGCGTCGCTGCCGGTCGTGGCGAGGGTCAGCGAGTCGGCGGTCAGGAAGTCGACGTAGGTCAGCCAGTAGCGCTCGGCCAGCGAACCGTCGGAGCTGGCGGGCACGGCGGGCTTGCCCTTTTCGGCTGGAACGCCGTCGAGTTCGGGGTCGTAGAGCGGCGTGATGCCGATCGATCCGGGGAAGGGCGCCTTGACCTCGCGCCGGGTGAACGTGCCGCCGGTCTTCTTCCATTCCTCGAGACGGCTCGCCACGTTGTCGAGGATGTTGAGGACGAGGTCATCGCGCGTCGACTGCCAGCCGGCGAGCGAGCGCGTCGCCGTCGGTGCGAACAGGACGGTCATCTCGCGCTTGCCTGCGAGATAGGCATCGGCGTCGGTGGCGAGCAGCGACCCGGCGGCGTAAGTCGTCGCGCCGATCTTCCAGTCGCTGCGCAGCCCGATCAGCATGGTGTCGCGCATGAAGCCGAAGTGCGCGTCGTCGGGAACGTCGACGGCGACAAGCCTGTCGCCCTCGAGAAGGAACTGCTTGCTGTTCCATGTGTCGATCGAACGATTGAAAACGGTCCGTTCGTAGCCGGGCGTGCGATCGACCGACACGTCGACGCCGACATCGCGCGGCGAGCCTTCGAAGACGGTGACGGCCTCGGCGAGCGGCGTGCCGCGACGCCAGCGCTTGACGATGCGCGGATAGCCCGACTCGGTCATCGAGCCGGGGCCGAAATCGGTCGACACGTAGATGGTGTCGGCGTCGCGCCAGACGACGTCGGACTTCGCTTCGGGCAGGACGAAGGCATTGCCGCCTTCGACGAAGCGCAAGGTAACGCTGTCGAATTCGCGCACCACCGTCGCATCGGCGCCGCCGCGCGCCAGCGAGACGAGGCAGCGGCGGTTTTCGGGGCCGAGGCACTGCATGCCCTTCCAGGTCCAGTTCTCCTTTTCGCTGGCACCCAGCGCGTCGAGATCGATCACCGTCTGCCACGGCACCACGCTCTTGCGGAAGTCGGACAGGGTGGCGCGGCGAACCAGCCCGCGCTTGTTCTTCTCGTCCTGCCAGACGTCGTAGAGCCAGTTGCCGCGGCGCTGCACGTAGGGAATGCGGTCGCGCGAGTTGTAGATCGCCAGCAGCCTGGCGTAGGTCGCTGCGTAGTCCGGCCGCGTTTCGATCGCACGCGCGGTCTCGGCATTGCGTGCGCGCGCCCAGTCGAGCGCCCGCGCGCCGCTCACGTCTTCGAGCCAGGAATAGGGATCGTCGGTCATGGTGTCGGCGGCGAATGCAGAGGGCATGGCAAGAGTCGATGCGACGCACGCCACCAACCCGATGGCGACGGCGCGCCGGATAAGAAAAGTGAAGGAACGAAAAGCAAGCATGCGTTTTTCAAGGTGTGTGAAAAAGTACCGGCCCACCAGGGTGATCCGAACGTTGTATGACAGACGATGCCCACGCGCTTACCCGGCTTCAGCCGATGGGCCGGCATCGTGATTTTGACGACATTGCAGAAGTATTCTTAAAGGAGAACAACCATGATGTTTGCCAAGCTATCGGCTGTTGCGCTGCTCGCCGCCGCGTCGGCCGGCTTTTCACCGGTGGTGGTGGCCCGCCCCATCAACCTCGATATCCAGATCGGGCCGCCTGCGCCGCGGGTCGAGGTGATACCGGCGCCTCGGCGCGGCTACATCTGGACGCCGGGCTACTGGGACTGGCGCGGCGGTCGCCACTACTGGGTCGGCGGCAACTGGGCGCGTGAGCGCCGTGGCTATGTCTATGCACAGCCGAACTGGGTCAACGAGGGTGGTCACTGGCGCCTGAACCGCGGTGGCTGGAATCGTGGCGACCGCGACCACGACGGCGTGCCAAACGGCAGGGACCGCCATCCGGGCAATCCGCATCGTCGCTGATCGCTGGCCGACCGAGGCCGCGCCGATCAGAACGTCGAGCCGGGCTCGCTGAGAAAGGCTAGCTCCTCGGCCGTCGACTGACGGCCGAGGAGCGCGTTGCGGGCCGGAAAACGGCCGAAGCGCTCGATCACCGCGCGGTGGCGATGGGCGTAGTCAAGCATGTGCGCGAGCTCGGGAGCCATTGCGTTCAGGCGCGTGAAAAGCCGAACCGCCTCGTCCTGCATCGCCATGCCCTCGGCGTGCTCGAACGGCATGTAGGCGAAGGCGCGCATGAACGGCGCTAACTGCTCGTCGAGGCGTGATCCCACCATCGCACTGGCTCCGGCAAGCGCCTGAGCATCACCTGCGAAGGCCCGTCTTTCGCCGCGAAACGCGTTGCGCGTGAATTGATCGAGCAGCAGGATGCGCGCGAGGGCGCCTGCCGCAGTCGCTGCCCAGGCATCGAGCTCACCGCGCAAGGCCTGCTCGATGGGGCCACCGAAGCGTTCTGCAACGGCCCGATCGAAATCGGGGTTCTTCTGAAACCAGGCCTTGCGCTGCGTGCCGAACTCGGCGCTTCCCTCGGCGCCGAACCAGAAATCGAGAACCGACTGCGGCTCGGAAAGAGCGCCCGTCCCGCTCATGTCACCCCTAGCCGCTCGGGAGCGATCTGCACGGAGCGCTCACCGTCGGATACCCAGACCACACCGTCCTGGCGGTTGAGCTGCAGTTGCATGCCACGCGCCGCGATCCCGGCGAGCTCGCGGCTCTGCTCGGGCGCGATCCGCCAGGCCTCGATGTTGCGGGCGCGGGCGATGCGGCTGCCGAGCCCGGCCCACCAGGACGTAGCCGACGTGCCGAAGGCGAACACGCTGACGCGGTCGGCGCGACCGCTCGCCTTGGCAAGGCGCCGCTCTTCGGGCTGGCCGACTTCGATCCATTGGACGATGCGGCCGGTGAGGTCCTTCTGCCAGAGCTCGGGCTCGTCCGGGTCCCACATGCCCTTGGCGAATTCAAGCCCGCCGTCCCGTGCGTCGGCGGGCACGCAGAGCGCGAACGCGAGCAGGCGAATCATCATTCGTTCGTCGGTCTCCGAAGGATGGCGGGCCAGCGTGAGCTGGTGGTTCGCATACAGGCCGCGGTCGATGTCGGCGATCTGCAGCGTTGCCTTGAATACCGTCGCTTTCTGGGCCATCGAGCGACTGTAGGCCCTGCCGACGCAAACCCGCCGGCGTGGCGCGACAATCGGCCGCCAGGCTTCGAAAGAACATTGTCATGAGCATGAAGAAGTCCGACCTCGACAAGCACATGGCGAAGAAGATCGGCGGCCACATGAAGGCAGCCGGCGTGCCGGATCGCTTCGCGCAGGGTGCGGCCGAATCGGTCGACCGGCGCGAGCAGCGCCGCATCGATGCCGCCGCCGGCCTCGTGCCGTTCGCGTGCAAATTGCCAGCGGACCTCGCCGCGACCTTACGCGAGCGCGCCGCGGCTCACGTCGGGGGCATCAACGGGCTGGTCGCCGAGCTCCTGCGAAAGGGCCTGGGCTGATGACATCGGCCCGCCTTCGCTGACCCGATGAGCAACAGCACCGGGTTCGATCTGTTCATCATCGGCGCCGGCAGCGGCGGCGTGCGCGCATCACGCCTGGCCGCCCAGCGCGGCGTGCGCGTGGCCGTGGCCGAGGCCGCAGCGCTGGGCGGCACCTGCGTCAACCTCGGCTGCATCCCGAAGAAGCTCTACAGCTTTGCCGCCCACTACGCCGAAAGCTTCGAGGAGGCGCAGGGCTTCGGCTGGAGCCACGAGGCGCCGAGCTTCGACTGGCACGTGCTGAAGGCGAATCGAGCCCGTGAAATCTCGCGGCTGAACGCGATCTACGGCGAGTTGATGACGAGCGCGGGCGTGACGCTGCTGCATGGTCGGGCGCGCGTGGTCGGACCGAATGCGGTCGAAGTGAACGGTGTCGTCCATGCGGCCGAGCGAATCGTCGTCGCCACCGGTGGCTGGCCGGTGCCGCCCGAGGTCCCGGGCAGGGAACTGGCGATCAGCTCGAATGAGATCTTCGACCTGCCCGAGTTCCCGAAGCGACTGGTCGTCGTCGGCGGCGGCTACATCGCCTGCGAGTTCGCTTCGATCTTCAATGGCCTTGGCGCGCGAGTGACGCAGCTCTATCGCGGCGAGCAGATCCTGCGTGGCTTCGATGACGAGGTCCGCGACTTCGTTGCCGCCGAGATGAAGAAGAAGGGCGTCGATGTCCGCGTCATGACGAAGGTCGAGGCCCTCGAGAAGGCGGGCGGCACGGGCCGCATCCGTGTCGTGCTCGCCGGCGACGAGGCAATCGATGCCGATGCCGTGCTCTTCGCCACCGGTCGCGCCCCGAACACCTCCGGGCTCGGCCTCGAAGCCCAGGGCGTCGTGCTCGCGCCGAACGGCGCCGTCGTCGTCGACGCGGCCTACCGCACGAACCTGCCGAGCATCTACGCGGTCGGCGATGTCATCGACCGGATCCAGCTCACGCCCGTGGCCCTGGCCGAAGCGATGGCCCTGGTCGAGAACCTGTTCGCAAAGGGCGGGCGCGGCGTCGACTACATGCACATCCCGACCGCGGTGTTCACTCACCCCAACATCGGGACGATCGGCTTTTCGGAGCGCGACGCGCGAGCCCGCTTCGAGAAGATCCGCGTCTATCGCACCGACTTCAAGGCACTGCGGCACACCTTGTCCGGCAGCATCGAGCGAACCCTGATGAAGCTCGTCGTAGACGCCGCGAACGACCGCGTCGTCGGCCTGCACATGGTCGGCGCCGATGCAGGCGAAACGATCCAGGGCTTCGCGGTCGCGATGAAGGCCGGCGCCACCAAGGCGGTCTTCGACGCGACCCTCGGCATTCACCCGACCGCCGCCGAGGAGTTCGTGACGATGCGAACGCCGACGGTGGCATCATGACCGGCTTTGCCTCCGGCAACGCCCGCCTCATGGCCTCTTCCATCTTCACCCGCCTGCGCAACCCTCTCTTCCTGCTCGCCTGCCTGATTGCCGCCGCGGCCGTCAACGCCGCCGAGCCAGCGCGCGGCGCGGCAAGCGCGCCGACGCCGCGTACGCCCCCGTTGCTGACGCCGACCCAGTTGCGCGACTGCATGGCCACCAAGGAACGCCTGCATGCGCAAACCGACGATGCACTCAAGGACAAGGCGGCGGTCGAAGCCGAAAAGGCCGAGATCGCTCGCTCCGGAGCGAGCCTGGCCGAACAGGTAGTCAGCCTCGACAAGACCAGCGCCGAGGCGGTCGACGGCTACAACGCCAAGGTCGAGGCGCGCGACAAGATGATCGACAGCTATCAGGCCAAGGTCGCCGCCTACAACGTCAAGGCCGAGGCCGTGCAGGCCACCAAGGACGGCTACGAGAAGACGTGCGAGCTGCGCCGCTACGACGAGCGCGACCTGAACGACCTCAAGCGCAAAAAGTGAGACGACGACGATGACCGACGCCAACCCGCTGCTGCAACCCTGGACCGGTGAATACGGCCTGCCGCCTTTCGCCGAGGCCCGCGCCGAGCACTTCGAACCGGCCTTCCTGCATGCGATGCAGGTCCATCTCGCCGAGATCGATGCGATCGGGCAATCGTCGGAAGCGCCGAGCTTTGCGAACACGATCGCCGCGCTCGATCGAGCCGGCCGTCTGTTCGACAGGATCGGTGGCCTGTTCCACAACCTGACGTCGAGCGAGACCTCGCCCGGGCTTCAGGCGGTCGAACGGCAGATGGCGCCGCGGCTGGCTGGCCACGACAGCAAGGTCTACATGAACCGCGCCCTGTTTGCGCGCGTCGACACGCTGCACGACAAGCGTCGCGAGCTGGGCCTCACGGACGAGCAGCAGCGCGTGCTCGAGCGCTACCACATCGACTTCGTCCGGGCCGGCGCGAGGATGGACGCCGACGCGCAGAAGCGCTACGCCGAAGTGATGCAGCGCCTGGCCGACCTGACGACCCGTTTCGGCCAGAACGTGCTCGCCGACGAAGCGGGTTTCCAGCTGGTCCTGAAGAGCGAAGCCGATCTTGCCGGCCTGCCCGAGTTCGTCCGCGCCGCGGCGCATCAGGCCGCCGTCGAGCGCGACGTGAGCGGTGGCTCGGTGATCACGCTCTCGCGTTCGCACATCGTGCCCTTCCTCACCTTCTCCGAGCGGCGCGACCTGCGCGAGCAGGCCTGGCGGGCCTGGACCTCGCGCGGCGAGCACGCGGGCCGCAACGACAACCGCGGCGTGGCCGCAGAGATCTTGCAGCTGCGTCTCGAGCAGGCGCGCCTGCATGGCTACGCCTCGTACGCCGACTACGCGCTTGCCGACACCATGGCCGGCACGCAGGAGGCGGTGACCTCGCTGCTGATGCAGGTGTGGAAGCCGGCCAGGGCGCGCGCCATCGTCGAGCGTGACGCGCTGCAGGCGCTGGCCCTCTCACGCGGCGAGTCGGCCAGCATCGAGCCCTGGGACTGGCGCTTCTACGCCGAGAAGGTGCGCCAGGTCCGCTACGACCTCGACGAAGCGGCCGTCAAGCCCTACTTCCCGCTCGAGCGCATCACCGAAGCCGCGTTCGATTGCGCGAGCCGCCTCTTCGGCCTCAGCTTCGTGCCGCGGCCGGAGATTGCCGTCTATCACCCCGACGTCAAGGTGTACGAGGTGCACAGCGCCGACGGCACGGCGATCGGCTTGTTCCTGCACGACAACTTCGCCCGGCCGACCAAGCGCAGCGGTGCCTGGATGGGTGCCTACCGGCTGCAGTCGAAGAATGGCGGCAGCCGCGGCGACGCGTCGGTGCTGCCGATCATCGTCAACAACAACAACTTCGCCAAAGGCGCCCCCGGTCAGCCGACGCTGCTCAGCTTCGACGATGCGCGCACCCTGTTCCACGAGTTCGGCCACGGTCTGCACGGCCTGCTTTCGAACGTCACCTACGAGCGCCTGTCGGGCACGAACGTGCTGCGCGATTTCGTCGAGTTGCCGTCGCAACTGTTCGAGCATTGGCTCGAGGAGCCCGAGGTGCTCAAGCGTCATGCGCGCCACTACCTGAGCGGCGAGGCGATTCCCGATGCGCTGATCGACAAGCTCCACGCGGCACGTCATTTCAACCAGGGCTACGAGACGGTGCGCTACACCGCGTCGGCGCTGGTCGACATGGCCGCGCATGCGCGGCCCGACGTCGCGGTCGCCGACATCGTCGGCTTCGAGCGCGCCGAGCTCGAGCGGATCGGCTTGCCGGCTGGCGTCGGCCTCAACCACCGCCTCACCCACTTCCAGCACTTGTTCTCGGGCTCGGGCTACGCCGCCGGCTACTACGTCTATCTCTGGGCCGAAGTGCTCGACGCCGATGGCTTCGAAGCCTTCGTCGAGGCCGGCAATCCGTTCGACGCCGCGGTTGCCGAGCGCCTCGCGCGCTTCATCTACTCGGCCGGCAACTCGATCGAACCGAGCGCCGCCTACCGGGCCTTCCGCGGCCGCGCGGCCACGCCGCAGCCGATGTTGAAGCAGCGCGGGCTGGTCGCGGAAACGACGGCCTAGCCTTCAGGGCGCGGGTGCTGCGGCCACGTGCGCTGTGGGGAAGCGCTTCTTCAACGCGCTGAGAAAGGCCGCAAAGTCGATCGGCTTGGTCCAGTAGTCGGCGAAGCCGGCGGAAAGGCCGCGCTCGATGTCTTCGGGCATCGCGTTGGCCGAGAGCGCGATGCAAGGGATCTCCCGCGTGCTCGGCTCGGCGCGCAATCGGCGCAGGACTTCGAAGCCGTCGAAGTCGGGCAGTTGCAGGTCGATGAGCACGAGGTCGGGTTGCAGCGTCTTCGCCCGCGCCACGCCGGCCGTACCGGTGGGCTCCGACGCGATGTCAAGGCCGGCGACGCTCTTCACCAGTTCCTCGACGAGCAGCACGTTGACCTGGTTGTCTTCGATGTAGAGGATCTGCCCGGTGCGCTCGCGACGCGGCTCGGTCCAGGGAGTTGGCGCGGAATCCGCGAACTGGGTCGGCACCGGCGCACAGGGAGCATCGCCCGCGAGCGGGAGCGTCACGTCGAAGGCGGTGCCCTGACCCGGCGTGCTCGTCACCTCGACCGTTCCGCCCATGCCTTCGACCAGCGCCTTGACGATGGTCAGGCCGATCCCCGTGCCTTCGATGCCCTCGCTTTCGGCGCCGAAGCGGTTGAAGGGCTCGAACAGGCTGGCGAGCTGGGCCGGCGTCAGGCCACGCCCGGTATCGCGGACCCTGAGCACGGCGTTTGCACCCGACGTCCGGGTCTGCACGAAAACGCGGCCGTCGCGACGGTTGTACTTGATCGCGTTCGAGAGCAGGTTGATCAACACCTGGCGCAAGCGCGTCGGGTCGCCGCGAACCGCGCCCTCGGCGATGCCGATCTCGACGGCGACGCCGTGTTGTGCAGCGAGCGATTCGGTGAGCGGTACCGTCTCGCGCACCAGCGCGCCGAGGTCGACCGCCAGCAGGTTGAGCCGCAGCTCGCCCGACTCGAGCCCCGACAGGTCGAGTACGTCGTTGATGAGAGAGAGCAGATGGTCGCCGGCGGCGCGGATGTGGCCGAGCTTTGCGAGCTGTCCGGTGTCGGTCGAGCGGCGCGCCTCGATCTGCAGCAGCTGCGTGAAGCCCAGCACGGCGTTGAGGGGAGTGCGCAGCTCGTGGCTCATGCGCGAGAGAAATTGCGACTTGGCATGGACCTCGCGCTCGGTCAGTGCCGCCTGTTGGCGCAGCAACTCGGCCTCCTTGGTCTCGGTCACGTCCCAGTTGACGCCGACACGACGGACCGCGCGACCCGCGTCGTCGTAGACGAGCGCGGAACGCGAGGCGAGCCAACGCCAGCCGCCACCGGGAACGCGGACCCGAAACTCGTACGAGGTCGGCAGCGTGGCCAGTTCGGCACCGGGACGGGAATCGATGACCTGCGCCAGGTCGTCGGGGTGAACCATGGCCATCCGTTCCTCGCGGCTGGGCATCGGCTGGTGCGGCGACAGGCCACGCAGATGGAACATCTGCTCGTCCCAGCGCTCGGGCGAGCCGTCGAGACGCGCTTCCCACATGCCGATGCCGGCATGACGGGCGATGATCGAAGCGCGCTCGCTGGCGTCGCGCAGGGCGTCGAGCGCGACATGGTGCTCGGTCACGTCCATCGCCACGCCGAGCACGCGGCGCTGATCGAGCGAAGCGTGATCGCGGTCGGCCCGCATCACGATCCACCGCACGCTGCCGTCGCGGCGCACGATCCGGAACTCGAGCTCGCACGGACCGTTGTGTGCCATCAGGAAGTTGCGCGCCTCGCCGCCGATGCGGTCTCGGTCGTCGGCATGAACGCATTGCCGCAACCACTCGCCGAAAGCGGGCACGACGGGCGGGTCGAAGCGATCGAAGATCACGAACATCTGGCCGTTCCAGTCCGACTCCGGCGGGTCGTCGGCCGTCGTCCACAGGCCGATGCCAGCCGCCTGCGAGGCTGCTTCGAGTCGGCGCGCCAGCTCTTCGGCCTGTTGCCGCTGCTCGACGCGCTCGGTCACGTCGAGCGCGACGCCGACGAACGCGACCGCCACGCCCGCTTCGTCGCGCTCGACCACGCGGCGGGTCATCACGTAGCGGTAGGCGCCGTCGCGACGCCGGTATCGCGCTTCCATGTCGGTCGGCTGATCGGAATCGAGCGCCATTTCGGCCGAGGCCTTGACGAGAGCGAGGTCGTCGGGATGGATGACGGCGCGAACTTCCTCGATCGAAAGGCCCTCGGGGCGCGGCTCGATCTGCAGAAGATGGAACGCGCGGTCGCTGTAGTGCATGCGCTGCGTGAGCAGGTCGTGCCTCCAGATCGCGATCTGCCCGAGCTCGACGGCAAGCTTGAGCTGAGCGTTGACGTCGCCGAGCACACGTGCCGCGTCGTAGGCATCGGTGTCGTCCATCATGATGCCGATGGCACGGTCCGGCACGCCCGCGGGTCCGTTCTTCACTTCCCACTGCGAGTGGATCCAGCGCGTCTTGCCGTCGGGATGGATGATGCGGTAACGCTGCGCGTAGCGGCCGGCGCGATGCGTCGACTCGGCGTAGTTCATCTTCGCGCGGTCGTCGGGATGGATGCGCTGGATCGCGTCCTCGTGCAGCGGCGTTCCCGCTGCCGGATCAAGCCCCCAGAAGCCGAACACATGGCGATCCCAGCGTCCTTCGCCCGAAGGAATCCTGCGTTCCCAGAGGCCGAGCCGGCCGAACTCCTGCGCGGTGTCGAGCAGCTCGCCCTGGCGCCGCGCCTGGCTGGCGAGAAAGCGGGTCGAGCTGACGTCGGTGAAGGTCCACAGCATGTGGTCGGCCGATCGGCTCGCCCTGGCATCGACCCAGATCGGCGCGCCATCGGTGGCGCGCAGGCGCAGGCCGGTCGTGTCGAGCGAACCGGAGACAAGCGCACTCGCAAGCTTTTCCCGCGTCGACTCGCCCGCCGCGCCCGGGAGGGTGCAGTCGAGCATGCTGGGCGCGCTCGCGGCGGTGACGCCGGTGGCCATGGAAAAGCGGGCGTTGGCCCAGGTGATGGTTCCGGCGCCGTCCGTGACGGCAAGCAGCTCGAGGCTTTGCTCGATCAGCGCTTGCTGCAGTTCGGCAGGCAGGCTGCCTGCCACGGAATCGCGATCGCTCATGGCCCGCATCGGACCGCTTCGTCAGGGCCCAGTCATCGAAGCGGGGAAGTCTAGCCCGCGAAAGCCGGCCTATCGGGCCGGGAACTCAGCCTTCTGCGACCTGCAGCACGAGCTTGCCGAAGTTCTCGCCCTTGAACAGCTTGAGCAGCGCTTCTGGAAAGGTCTCGAGACCGACGACGATGTCTTCGCGGCTCTTCATCCTGCCGTCCTTCAGGTAGCCGGCGAGCTCGGCGATGGCGACGCCGTAGCGGCTGGCGTTGTCGAAGACGACGATGCCTTCCATGCGCGCGCGATTGACCAGCAGCGACAGGTAGTTGGCCGGCCCGACCACCTTTTCGGTGTTGTTGTACTGGCTGATCGCGCCGCAGATGACGATGCGCGCCTTGCGGTTGATGCGGGTCAGCACCGCGTCGAGGATCTCGCCGCCGACGTTGTCGAAGTAGATGTCGACGCCGGCCGGGCAATGCGCCTTCAGGCCGTCCTTGATCGGGCCGGCCTTGTAGTCGATGCAAGCGTCGAAGCCGAGCTCCTTGACGACCCACTCGCACTTCGCCGGTCCGCCGGCAATGCCGACGGCGCGGCAGCCCTTGATCTTCGCGAGCTGTCCGACGGTCTGGCCGACCGCGCCGGCCGCGCCCGAGACGACGACCGTCTCGCCGGCCTTCGGCTGGCCCACGTCCATCAGGCCGAAGTAGCCCGTCATTCCCGGCATGCCGAGCACGTTGAGCCACTGCGTCATCGTGCCCAGGCGAAGATCGATCTTCGAGATCGCGGCCTTGCCGACCTGTGTGGCGTCGAAGCGGGCGTATTCCTGTACGCCGAGCGTTCCGTAGACGACATCGCCCACCGCGAACGCCGGTGTCTTCGACGCAACGACCTTGCCGATGCCGCCAGCGCGCATCACCTCGCCGATGCCGACCGGGGCGATGTAGCTCTTGCCTTCGTTCATCCAGCCGCGCATCGCCGGGTCGAGCGAGAGCGCGAGCGTCTTGACCAGCACGCCGCCTTCTTCGGGCTCGCCCGCGGCTTCGGTCGTGAAGCTCCAGTCGTCGCGGGACGCCATGCCGCTCGGGCGTCGAGCAAGGCGGATCTGGTGATTGGTCGTGGCGGCGAGCGTGCTCATGTTTTGTCTCCTCGATGGGGAAACAATCTTAGGTGCGCTGGCCGGGACAGTAAGTCGCGCTGGCGACGGGCATAAAAAAACCGCGGCGAACCGCGGTTTTCGATTCGGGACCGAAGGGTCCCGAGGCTGGCTCGAAGCTCAGGCCAGGACGCGAATGTTCGCGGCCTGCAGGCCCTTCTGGCCTTGCTTGACTTCGAACTCGACGCGCTGGTTCTCGGCGAGCGTCTTGAAGCCGTTGCCCTGGATGTCGCGGAAGTGGGCGAAGAGGTCGGCGCCGCCCGCGTCTTGCGCGATGAAGCCGAAGCCCTTGCTTTCGTTGAACCACTTCACGGTACCGGTCTGGGTGGGGGTCGTCATGGGAAAAAATCCAATCTATACAAATGAATGCGCAGCACATGCGGCGCATGCAGCGACACTCAAGAACCGATCAGGGGGATTTCAAACGCCCACCGCGAGAACCGCGGGGGTGGAACGAGAATCACGAACAACCACTGTCTTGCGTATAACTGTGGCATTAATATACACGAGGAAGCGTCGATGAGCGTCGATCACTCCGACAAGGCCGACCAAAACGTTGCGTGGAAGCACGATGGCGTTTGCGTCATCGGCGCCAACCAACTCGATCCGAACACCGCGCAGACGCCCGGCATGAACCGCGCGGCGGCGATCAATTTCGCGCGCGTCGGCGCGCAGAAGCTCTGGGCGGGCACGGTCCACATCCATGCCGATGCGAAGACCGGCGCGCATCATCATGGCCACCTCGAGAGCGTGATCTACGTCGTGAAGGGACGGGCGCGCATGCGTTGGGGCAACGCGCTCGAGTTCACCGCCGAAGCCGGGCCGGGCGATTTCATCTACATCCCGCCCTACGTGCCGCATCAGGAGATCAACGCCAGCGCTGACGAGACGCTCGAATGCGTTCTCTGCCGCAGCGACGGCGAGGCGGTTGCTGTGAATCTCGATATCGAGCCGGTGGAAAAGCCCGAGACGGTCTTGTGGATCGATCCAACGCATCCACATGGATGACGATGAAACTCTCCGTTCTCGATCAGTCGGTTTCGCTCGCCGACAGTAGCGAAGACGCCGCGATCCGGGACACGCTCTCGCTCGCCGTGGACTGCGAGCAGCTCGGCTACAACCGCTTCTGGGTCAGCGAGCATCACGGCCTGCCGACCATCGTCGGCTCGGCGCCCGAGATCCTGATGGCGGCGATCGCCGCGCGCACGACGACGATCCGCATCGGCAGCGCCGGCGTCATGCTGCCGCACTACAGCGCGCTGAAAGTGGCGGAGCAGTTTCGCGTCCTCGAAGCGCTGGCGCCGGGTCGCATCGATCTCGGCCTCGGCCGGGCGCCCGGCGGCGACATGCGCACCGCGCGCGCTCTCAATCCGCACGCAACGCACGGCGCCGAGGATTTCCCGATCCAGGTACGCGACCTGCACGCCTGGACCTCGCTCGGCACGCACCAGGGCATCACCGCGCATCCGCTCGGGCCGCACGCGCCAGAGATCTGGATCCTCGGCAGCTCCGACTACGGCGCGCAGCTCGCAGCGCATTTCGGGCTGCCGTATGCGTTCGCGTATTTCTTCACCGACGGCCAGGGTGCCGAGTCGGCGATGTCACTCTACCGTGAGCGTTATCAGCCGAGCGAACGTCATCCCGAACCACTGGCGACCCTCTGCATCTGGGCACTGGCAGCCGCGAGCGACGAGGAAGCGGCACACCTTGCACTGTCGCGCGACCGCTGGCGCATCGATCGCCAGCGTGGCGCGCTCGGGCCCTTGCAGGCGCCCGACGAGATCGCCAAACGGGGTTTTTCCGAATCAGAGCAGGCGATGCTTGCGCCGATGCGGGCCAAGGCCTTCGTCGGCTCCGCGGCCACCGTCGGCGCGAAGATCCGAAAGCTCGCCGACGAGTACGAGCTCGACGAGGTTGTCGTCAACACCTGGGCGCACGACCCGGCGGTGCGCCGCCGCTCGTATGCCCTGCTGGCCGGCGAGTTTGATTTGACCGCGCCGCTCAGGACGTCGGCGACGAACTCGGCGAGCGTTTGAGCGTTCCGTAGGTGACGCGTCGCCAGACAAACTCGACCGGCCCGTAGCGAAAGCGCGAGAGCCACCAGGCGCTGAGCGGAATCTGTACGGCGATGTAGAGCGCGAAGGCGAGCGCCGTCTCGGTCATGGCGCCGGTCTGATCCCACCAGCCGAGGCCCCAACCGTAGAAGATGGCCAGGCCCATGATCGTCTGGAGCAGGTAGTTGGTGAGCGGCATGCGGCCCGGCCACGCGAAGATGCGCATCGCGCGCGCCGTGCCCGGCGCGACGGCGAGGCGCAGCACGGTGAGCGCGTAGAACGCCATCAGCGAGGCTCGGCCCGATGTTCGTGCCAGTGCCGAGCCGAACGACGCGCTGCCGTCCGGACCGCCGTTGCCGCCCATCACGTACCACGCGGAGCCGGCGGCAAGCGCGAGCGCCAGGGCGCCGAGCTGGGCCCGGCGCATCGGCACGCGAAGCGCGTCGAGCTTGCTGATCCAGCCGCGCCGGCCGACCAGGAAGCCGAGCAGGATGCCGGTGCCCATCTGCACGAAGAACGAGAACACCGTGTAGACCCCGAGCGGCGTCGTGTAGGCCCAGGCGAAGGTCTGCATCGTCTCGCGCACGGCGTCGATGAAGCCGCCATGGCCGAAGGCCTGGTCGTTGCTCGCCGCCAGCTCGCCCATCCGGAACTGGCCGATGACCGCGGTCCGCGTCGAGAAGAACTGGGCTGACAGCACGTCGCTCGCCGCGGGATAGAGCAGGCAGGCGGCCAGCAACAGCACGACCAGCGCGGTCGGCGCGCGCCGCAAGGCGAGCAGGCCGAAGCCGAGCACCGAATAGGCGACCAGCACGTCGCCCATCCACAGGAACGCTGCGTGAACGAGGCCGATGCCGAGCAGCGCCGTGAGTCGACGGACGTACACGAACGCCGCGCCGCCCGCGTCGGCGACCTCGAGCCGACGCAGCTGAAGCGTGAAGCCGATGCCGAAGACGAGCCCGAACATGAGGTTGAACTTGCCGGCGAACAGCAGCTCGCGCAGCGAGGCGACGATGCCGTCGGCCGTGTGCCATTCCTCCGTTGCCGGCGGCGCGAAGATCGAGTGGCCGAAGGTCGCCATGTTGACGACGAAGATGCCGAGCAGGGCCACGCCCCGGAGCACGTCGAGAGCGTCGATGCGCTCGCTGGCGGACAAGGGCGACCGGCCGGCGGGCGGCGCGAGATCGGGCGAGGCCATCGCCGCGACGGTAGCAAACATCGAGCTGCTTCGGTCTTCTCGCGGCATCTCGTTCTCGCACCCGACGTCAACGGCTGTCCATAATGAGCGACCTGAAAGGCCCAGCGCCCATGTTCAAGACCGCCATCGCCGGCAGCCTGCCCAAGCCCTCGTGGCTTGCCGAGACCGAAAAGCTCTGGCCTGAATGGAAGGCCGGCGGCGCCGAGCTCGATCGCGCCAAGGCCGACGCGACTTTGCTCTGGCTCAAGGTACAGGAAGACGCGGGACTCGACATCGTCGGCGACGGCGAGCAGTCGCGCCAGCACTTCGTGCACGGCTTCCTGGCGCAGGTCGAAGGCATCGACTTCGCGCACAAGGTGAAGATGGGCATTCGCAACAACCGCTATGACGCAATGGTGCCTCAGGTGACCGGGCCGTTGCGGCTCGCGGGGCGCGTCCATGCTGCGGAGGCGCAGCTCGCACGCGCACACACCGACAGGCTCCTCAAGTTCACGCTGCCTGGCCCCATGACGATCGTCGACACGGTGGCCGACCGCTACTACGGCGAGGGCAAGGAAGGGCGGATCAAGATGGCGTTCGCCTTCGCCGATCTGCTCAACCAGGAAGCGCGCGCCCTGCAGGCCGACGGTGTCGACATCGTCCAGTTCGACGAGCCGGCCTTCAACGTCTACATGGCCGACGCCGCCGAGTGGGGCGTGGCCGCGCTCGAACGCGCTGCGGAGGGTCTCACGTGCAAGAAGGCGGTGCACATCTGCTACGGCTATGGCATCAAGGCGAACGTCGACTGGAAGGCGACGCTCGGCGAGCAATGGCGCCAGTACGAGCAGGTCTTCCCGGCGTTGGCGAAGAGCTCGATCGACCAGGTGTCGCTCGAATGCTTCCACTCGCACGTGCCGCCCGAGTTGATGCGCCTGCTCGCTGGCAAGGACGTGATGGTGGGTGTGATCGACGTCGCTTCCGACGTGATCGAGACGCCCGAAGAGATCGCCGAGACGATCGGCGTCGCCCTGCAGTTCGTGCCGAAGGATCGCCTGATCGCCTGTACCAACTGCGGCCTGGCGCCGATGCGTCGCGAGGTCGCCGAAGCCAAGCTCGCAGCGCTCGCCAAGGGTGCCGCGCTGGCGCGCGAGCGCTTCGCGTGAAGCGCGAGTCGATGAGTCAGGCTCCCTTCACGGCGCCGATCACGGCGCCGGATCGCGTTGGCATCGCGCTTGCCGACCAGGGCCACGCAGTACTCGATCCGGACGGCTTTGCCGTGCTCACGGGCAGCCCCTTGCGCGAGCTCGACGCCTTGCGCGCTTCCTGGAACGACCTGCCGCCCGATACCTATCTTCGCGACGGTGGCCACTACCGCCGGCGTCGCCATTCCTGCTTCATCGTCGATCGAGGCCGGGTCGAGCAGGTGCCGCATCGCGCGCACTGGCAGCCGGTCGAATACAACGCGCTGCATGGCGGACTCGAGCGCTGGTTCGAGCCGATCGATCCCGGCGTCGTGGCCAGCCCGGCATGGCAGAACATGTTGAAGGCGATGGGCACGCTCGCGTCGTCGCTGCGCGGGAGCACCGATCGGCCGTGGTATCTCGAGGCGCACCAGTTTCGCATCGACACCACCGACGGCATCGGCCGGCCGACACCTGAAGGCGCGCATCGCGACGGGGTCGACCTGGTGGCCGTGGTGCTGGTCGGGCGCGAAGGCATCAAGGGCGGCGAAACGCGCGTCTTCGATGCCGACGGGCCGACCGGCCTGCGCTTCACGATGCAGTCGCCGTGGACCTGCCTTGTGCTCGACGATGCGCGCGTGATCCACGAGAGCACGCCGATCCAGCCGCTCGAAGGCTACGGGCATCGGGACACGCTGGTGCTGACGGTGCGGGCCGGAGGTTTCCAGGGGCCGCCCGGGATGGCATAGGAATGGCCGCGCGAAAACGGCTCGAGTCCACCGAATCCTCCTTTAAGGCGGCTGCCGGGCCCTCTTCTTGGCCAACCAAGCAAAGAACAAGAGCATGGCAAGAGCGAGACTCGGAGAGTTCAAAAACGACGGAAAGTAAAGCGATTGCAGTTCTTCGCACAGCGCATCCATTCGCGCCAAGAGAAGCAGGGAAACATTTCCCGCCATATGCAAGAGGATCGACGGCCAAAGCACAGACGTCTTCATAAGAAGCACGCAAGATCCCGCCATGAATACGAATCTTGTCAGAAACAGGTCGAAGTTCTCCGGAAGATGCATGAGCGAAAACACCAGCGCTACAAACGCGGTCGCGAACAGATCATGAAAGAGCTTTCTTGAGGTAGCAAAGAGAAAGCCCGTGAACATCAACTCTTCCGCAACTGGCGCGACAAAGGCTACCCGTAGCTCCTCAAATCCCGACCGTCGGAGGGGGAAACAATCGAAGCTCTTCGTCTCAGCGACCGACACGAAGAGCCTGACTATGTCCCCCAGCATCAACAGCGGAAAAAGGATTGCGACCAAAGCTAGTGCCCTTGCGCTCCCATTTCGGTCGTATCGTTCGTGCACGCCAACGACGACGCCGAGACAGCGCGCGACATAGAACGCTATGACGATCTTCAGGGTATTGGCGACCACAAAGGCCAAGGATTCGCCGCCGACTTTTGCAATCCCAAGTTGGAAAATATCCAACCCTAGTGCGATTAAGACCACCGCGCATGCTGCACTAATCGGCCCAAAGTTTGCAACCAACTGGCGCAGGCCGCGCTGGGTGTTTTTCCTCGCCCTCACGTGCATACCCGTACTCTCGATTCAAAGGACATCATTCATATCGCTGATTCTGCGATGGGATTCGGACATCTGCCAGCGACTTGTCAGCTGACATCTAAAGAAGGAGCCCGCATCGCTGTACCGACTGGGCTCCGTCAAGCTACGTGACTAGCACTGTTCGGTGAATCGACACATCATGTCGGCCATCGCACCGATTGCGGCATCATAGAGAGCCGGCAATCCTTGAACTTCAATGGTCAGTTGCTTGACCGTTTCGCCGGCCCATCTGTCGCCACCCGACACCTGCTCGAGTTCCGATTCCGAAATTTCGTACATGCTGTTCTCCTGATGTCATGGGTCCAGGTGCGCTCGACCCCGCGCTAACGGCTGATGCCGTGTTTCCTTATCTTCCTGTCGCCGCCGTGCACGGACTTTGGTGTCGACCAGCTACCCCCGCGGCGCAATTCGAGGAGTTAGAACGAGGGCGGATTGGACGGGCCCGGGCAGGGAAGCCCTTCCCTGTCAAGGCGTTCCAAGAATTGACGCAGGAGGTCCGACTCAGGCGAACGCCCAGCCAACCCGCCGCTGACTTCGTCGACTTCGTCACCAAAGATTTCCTTCATTTCGTCTCCTTCAATGCCAGGCCTTTGGGCGGTGGCCCGAATCCGCGTTTGATTCAATGTCCGCTGTAGTTGGTGTTGCTTCCATCCTGCGCTGCGAAGCCTTGTTGTCTTATGGGCGCCGGCGCGGTAAGGGGTGCGGCAGAAGCCCGCGACCCAGCTTGAGGACCTCCTTCGACGCCAGCTTGTTCGAGATCGCGCACGATTCGCCCGTGTTCGAGTACCACGACGCGTTGCGCCATAGCGATCGTTTCCGGCCGATGCGCGACGATGATGCGGGTTAGATTGATGCGCCTGATGGCGGCGTTGACGAGTTGCTCGTTGCCGACGTCGAGATGACTCGTCGCTTCGTCGAGCAAGAGGAGTCGAGGCACCTTGTAGAGCGCACGCGCGAGCAAGAGGCGCTGCTTTTGTCCACCGGACAGGCCAGAGCCAATGTCGCCAACCAGGGTCGCGTAGGACATCGGCATTGCCACGATCTCATCGTGAATCGCTGCCCATCTGGAACAGTTCTCCACCTTGACCTGGTCCGGCGACGGGTCGAAGAAGCTGATGTTGTCTCCGATGGAGCCAGCGAATACCTGGTCGTCCTGCATTACCGTGCCGACGACTTGTCGATAGCTGGACAAGCCGAGACTTTTCAGCTTGATGCCCCCTACGAGGATCTCTCCCTCGACGGGATCAAGCAGTCCGAGCAACAACTTGACCAGGGTCGTCTTGCCGCACCCGGACGCGCCGGTGAGGGCAATGCACTGGCCTTCGGGGATCACCAGGCTGACTTCCTTCAGCACGAAGGGCTCCCCATCGGAATATCGGAAGGAGACGTTTCGAAGTTCAATCGTCGTGTTGATTCGCGATGAATCGATCTCCGCGAACTGACGGTCTTCCTCGACCTCGGCCAGTACGATGTCTGCCACACGTTCGCCGTGAAGACGCAACATGCGGATTTCGAACAGCTTGTCGATGAGCGACGCAGTTCGCTGACTGAATTGGTCCTTGTAGCTGATGAACGCGAACATCATGCCGATCGAGAATCGCATGTCGAGGACGGCGAGCGCGGCCAACCAAATCACGAGAACTCGTTCGAAGCCGAAGAGAAATGTATTTGCGGTCTGGTAGGAGATCGAGAGTTTGGAGATCCGAAGATCGGCGTTGAACTGATCGGCGAGCGCATTCATCCAGCCAATTCGACGCTCCTCACCCCGATTGAAAAGACGAATACTCTGGACGCCGCGTGCCGATTCGAGGAAATGAGTCTGTTGTTTGGCCGCGTGGACGATCTGTTCGGAAGTGGCGTCTCGCAGCGGGCTGAACATGCTCCAGCGCAGCAACGCGTATAGCGCCACGGCAACACAGGCCACAACCGTGAGTTGCACGCTGTACATAGACATGACACTCAACGTTCCAATCACCAGCAGGCCATCGAGAATGCCTTCGACGAATTGCGTCGTCAGGCTTCGCTGGATGGTCTGGATGGAGCTAAAGCGCGAGACGATGTCTCCTAGATGCCGTTTCTCAAAAAAGGGAAGTGGCAGCTTCATCAAATGACTGAAAGCGTTGCCGAGCCATTGAAAGTTGAGGTTGGTGGCCAAGACAGTTGTCACCCATGAGCGCACGGCACCGATGGCCGTTTGGACGACCACAAGCAGAACGAACCCGACGCCGAGGACCGTGATCAGGTCCCTGTCGGAGGCGCTGAGTGCCTCGTCAACGATCCATTGCATGTAGAACGGCGTCACCAGGGATCCCACCTGCAATGCGATGCCCAACAGAAGTAGCTGACCGAGTCCGCGTTTCAGTCCGACGACACGGCCCATCAACGAGAACAAGGTGAATTTCTGCAGTTCGTCGGCCTTCCGAAAGCCGGCACCGGGCAGCAACTCGAGCGCGATGCCGGTCATGTGCTTCGAGAACTCGCCGATTGCCAGCCGGCGTTCACCAGTGGCCGGATCGTGGATGACGACGTGGCCGCGTTGGATCCTTTTCAGGACCACGAAGTGATTCATGTCCCAATGCAGAACGCAAGGGAGCTTCAGCTCCGGCAAATCTTCGAGTTCGAGCTTGAGGGGTCGTGGCTGGAGGCCGAGCGCTTCTGCCATCCCGATCAGGCCCTTCAGCGTGGCGCCTTTGAGCGACACCGAGAAGCGTCGCCGCATGCTCGGAAGATCAATCCTGTGCCCCCAGAACGAGGCCACCATGGCTAGGCATGCCAGTCCGCATTCAGCGGCTTCCGTTTGCAGCAACACCGGAAGCCGATGGGTGCTCCAGAAGCTCAGGATGGGAAGTGACGCGGTCGACATCAGATGCGCCCGGTGACGGTGTAGAGCGGTTCGAGAACCCACTCGTACAGTCGACGAGTTTCGAGGAGCACGCTTGCGTCAAGCCCCTCGCCGGACTTGAGTGCCTTTGGCTGGCCGTAGGCGAGGACGGTCTGGCGATCGAGCGCGATACGCACGCGATAGACCGGTTCCGCCACGGTGCCAGCGGCCCTTGCCGCTGGCAGGCTGAGTTCCTCTGGCCCCAGGGCAGAAGTGGAGATCTCGCGCACCGTTCCGTGGGCCTGACCAAACTTTTGGTACGAGAAGCCGTGGTACCGGAGGAGAACGTCCATGCCTGGTTTCAGGAAGCCCGCTGATCGAGACGGTGCGTAGAGTTCCGCTTCGAGCCGCGACCCCGCACGAATGAGTGCTGCCATAGACTGATTCCCGGTCACGTTCTGTCCCGGCTCGGCGGTAATTGCCGTCACGACACCGTCCTGTGGAGCGCGCACGAATACGTGTCGTCTTGCCTCGTTTTCGGCAAGGTCCTGCTCGATGGCCGCAACGCTTCGCTGAGCCCCTTCCTGATCGCGCAGTGCCTGAATCTGAAGGTCTCTGAGATCCTCATGGGCGCCACTACGGTCTCGCGTCGCCGATGCCCTCAGCCGCTCCAGATCGGCGACGCGCTGCTGCTGATCCAAGAGATCACCCTGCTTGTCCTGAACAAACGAGGCCGAGACGAAATTCGAGGCCTGTAGATCGACATAGCGCCTCACGGTCGCGTCGGCGATCGCAACCCGCCGCCGCTGTAGCGCGATTTGTTCCTCGAGTTGGGCGATTGCCGACGTGAGGTCGTCGACACGACGGCTCGCTGCGTCGATGCGTTGTGTGGATTGGCGCCGCAGGTAGGACTGCTCACCGAGAAGGCTGTCCCGACGGGACCGCAACAGGTTGGAAATCGTCTGCTCCGCATTTCCGGTGCCTGCGCTTGCCCGCTCGCTTGTCAGCACGAACAAGACTTCGTTGGCTTTGACAGACTGCCCTTCGGTGACCCGGCGCTCTGCGACCACGCCAGCCTGCATCGGTACGACGCGAATCAGGCCTTGCGAAGGTAGCAAGACGCCCGAGATCTGAGCCTTGCGTGTGAAGCTGAAGCAGACAAAGAAGGCGACGACACCACCCGCGATGCAGAAGAAGAAGATGCTCAAAAGAGAGTAGCTAAGGGGTCGGGCAAGTACGACGGAGCCGTAGCGTCGCGCCCCAGCGTTCTCCAGTGCGCAGGCTCGGAAGAGGCCCTTTGAGCGAATTGCTGACATGTCAATCAGGACTTGGCGTCATCGCGTCGCGCGTCGATCAACGTGGATGTGACGACGGCTTTCGGTGGCCGTGACCGCAACTGGGTCGACTGGTCCTGCGACATGCTGTTGCCCTCCTTGCTTCGTCCGTCCGTCCGCTGGTCAGCCACCAGGAAGGCATGTCGGCGCAAGGTGCTTCGAGAGGCCGACGACGACGAAGGATGCGCGTGAAGAGTGAGCGCGATCAATCCCCTGCGCGTGGTACCTCGTCAAGCCCTCTCAGAGGGACTATGTTGAGCAGAAAGTGCGTGGTAGCGAAGTCGTGCTCAGCGCGGCACGCGCAACCGGTACGGCACGCGTCCCGAAGGCTCGGTCCGCACAATGGCGATGGCCTGCTGCACGTACGGCACGGCTCGCGCGAGTGCTTCGATCTCCGCCGCCTGTGCCTCCTGCGCGACGCAGCCCTCGATGTAGACGACGCGGCCCTGCACGGTGACCCAGAGGCTGGTGTCGGCGAAGGGCTCGCGCTCGCGCAGCGCAGCCTGAAGCGCACCGGCGATGTCCGCGTCGTAGAGATAGGAGTTGGGACGATCGCACGCCTTGGCGAGCCAGCAGGTCGTTCCCCGCTCGGCGCGATGGTGAGCCTGGATGCGCTTTTCCTTCTCGTCGATGAAAGGCCCGGCTGGCAAGGGACAGTCGGGCACGGCCGCAGCGATCTGGAAGAACGGGTCACCGAACCAGTTCCGGAGCTCGTCGTCGGCCAACGCAGGACAACTCGCGGCCACTGCGAGCGCTAGCGGCAGAAGGATGTTGCGACGCCGCAGGGCCACGATCGCCAGTAGCGTCTTCCGCAGCGCTCAGTGCGCCATCAGGATCGGCACGGGCAAGGTCGCAAGCATCGAACGGGTCGCGCCGCCGAGCACGCGCTCGGCCGTGCGGCTGTGTCCGTAGCAGCCCATCACCACCAGGTCGGCGCGCAGCGACAGCACCATCGCTGCCAGCTCATGGCCGACGCGCGATGACGTGCCGCACTGATGCAGGACCGCCTCGACGCCGTGCGCTCGCAGGAACACGCCGACGTCGATGCCGCTGAACGGTGCTGCAACCGGGTGCCGCGACCAGACGGCGACGTGAACCTGGCCGGCACGGCGAAGCAGCGGCAGTGCACCGGTCAAGGCGCGAGCGGCTTGCGCCGATCCGTTCCAGGCCACCAGCGCGCATTGGCCGAAGCTGCCGGCGCGCGGCTCGCGCGGCACGACCAGCGTCGGCTTGCCGCTGTCGAGAATGACCGACTCGACGAATCCTTCGGGCGCGCCACCGGCCGGCTCGTCGGGCGACTGCTGGCCGATCACGAGCAGGTCGGCATAGGCGGCCTCGGCAATGAAGCCGTGCGCGATCGAATCGCCGACGACATCGAACCACGCCACCTCGGCGCCTCCGCCGAGGCATTGCCCCTGCAAGCGGGCCCGCGCCGTGTCGTGCGACAAGGTGTCCCATTCGCCCGCGCGTGCGCCGAGCGCGGCGCCGGCGGAGTAGGCGGACGACAGGCGGTCGGTGTCGACTGTCGCGCCGAACAACGCAGTGACGCCGGCGCATTGGCGCGCTGCGAGTTCGCGGGCCACCTCGAGCCGCACCGCGCTGCCGGCGGTCGTGTCGACATGCAGAAGGATCGATCGAATGCTGGACATGAGGGGTCGTGGCGCGCCCGCAGTATCCGTCGCTTCGGCCCGCAAGCCTTGATCGGGATCAAGCCAGCGGCGCCGCGGGGGCAGCAAGATCGATCGATGCACGCTGACCTCGCTTCGGGCTCGGGCTCGACGCTGCGGCGCCCGAGCCGCGAGGCCGAGACGGCGGTCGCCGACGACCCCGACGCGGACGCCGGCTTCACCGCCTGGTCGCAGGCTGCCGACGGCCGCCGCATGGCCCGCTCGCACCTGCAGCTCGCCGGCCTGTGGTGCGCAGGCTGCGCCGGCGTCATCGAGGCAGCGCTGATGCACGAGCCCGGCGTGCGCGAGGCACGCGTGAGCTATGCCACCCAGCGCGCGAGCGTCACTTGGGATCCGTCTGCGACTCAGCTGTCGCGCCTGCTCGGCGCCGTGCACCGGGCCGGCTACAGCGCGTCGCCCGATGCCGCGGCACCGGCACGGGCCCTGCGCCAGGCCGCTGAGCGGAGCGCGCTCTGGCGGCTCTTCGTCGCCGTGTTCTGCATGATGCAGGTGATGATGTACCAGGCTCCGCTGTACGTCGCGGGGCCCGGCACATTGACGCCCGACCTGCGTGCGCTGCTGCTGTGGGCCGCCTGGCTGCTCAGCATCCCGGTCGTGCTGTTCTCGGCGGCGCCCCTGTTTCGCGATGCCTTCGAGGGCCTGCGCCAGCACCGCATCGGCATGGACCTGCCGGTCTCGCTCGGCATCGCCATCACTTTCATCGTCAGCTCGGGTGCGACCTTCGATCCCGGTGGCGTGTTCGGCCACGACGCGTACTTCGATTCGTTGACGATGTTCGTCAGCTTTCTTCTCGGCGGCCGCTGGCTGGCGATGAAGATGCGCCACCGCGTGACGGCGACGCTCGAAGCCGCGGTCGCGCGCACGCCCGAGGCGGTGCGCCGTCTCGAGCCCGACGGCTCGACCTTGCTCGTCGCGCTGCATCGACTGCGTGCCGGCGACCGCGTCCGCGTCCTTGCAGGCGAGGCGTTCCCGGCCGACGGAGCGCTACTCGAAGGCGAGACCGAGGTCGACGAGGCATTGCTCACCGGCGAATCGCATCCGGTCGCCAAGGGCCCCGGCGACGAAGCGATCGCCGGCAGCCTCAACCTCCGTGGCCCGGTCGTGCAGCGTGCCGATCGGCTCGGCGCCGACACCCGCTACGAAGGCATCGTCGCCCTGATGCGCGATGCGCTCACCGATCGGCCGGCGGTGCTGCGCGCGGCCGATCGCGTCGCCGGTCCGTTTCTCTGGGCCGTGCTCGTGCTGGCCGCCGGTGCCGGCGCGGCATGGTCGTTGATCGACCCGTCGCGCGCGGTCTGGGTGGCGGTGTCGGTGCTGATCGTCACGTGTCCCTGCGCGCTCTCGCTCGCCGCGCCCTCGGCCCTGCTGGCCGCTGCGGGCGCGCTGGCACGCCGCGGCGTGCTCGTGCGCAGGCTCGATGCGCTCGAGTCGTTGGCGGCGGTCGACACCGTGTGCTTCGACAAGACAGGCACGCTGACCGGCACGGGGTTGCGCGTCGGCGCGGTCGAGTTGATGCCCGCGGCCAATCGCGCGGGGCTCGACGAGGCAACCGTTCTTGCTCTGGCCGCGTCGCTCGCATCGTCGTCGCTGCATCCGCTTTCTCTTGCCCTCGCTGCAGCGGGCGCCGCGTCAACAGCCACGGCGCCAATCGAATGGCGGGCCGTTCGCGAGTGGCCCGGGCTGGGCCTCGAAGGCATAGCGCCCGATGGCACCAGCCATCGACTCGGCAGCGCCGCGTGGGTCTCGTCGCAAGGCAGCGTCGAATCAGAGGAAGCGCGCGTCTGGCTGGCCGGACCCGATGGTGTGCTTGCGTCTTTCAGCTTCGAAGAGACGCTGCGCCCCGATGCGGCCACGACTGTCGCGGCACTGCGCGGCGCCGGGCTGGCGGTGACGCTTCTTTCGGGCGACGCCGGCGCTCGCGTGCGCCAGGTCGCCGATCGGCTCGGCGTCGTCGGCGCGCAGGGCGACGCGACGCCCGCCGACAAACTCGACGCCGTCGCCGCGTTGCAGCGCGCCGGGCATCGCGTCGCCATGGTCGGCGACGGGCTCAACGACGCGCCCGTGATGGCGCGCGCCGACGTCTCCTTCGCGATCGGCGAAGGCCCACCGCTGACCCGCGCGAAGGCCGACTTCATCCTGATGTCGGGATCGCTTGCCGATGTGGCGCGGGCCCGCGACACGGCGCGCCGCGCCATGCGCGTGGTGCGCCAGAACCTCGCCTGGGCCGTGGCCTACAACGCGACCTGCGTGCCGCTTGCGCTGCTCGGCTGGTTCCCGCCCTGGGCCGCGGGCCTGGGCATGGCGACCAGCTCGCTCGTGGTCGTGCTCAATGCCTTGCGCATCGA
>JBDTNU010000010.1:0-27603 GCA_039933535.1 Caldimonas sp.
GAAGTGGGCGCCGGCCACTTCTTCTCGTCGAACATCTTCTTGTTGTAGCCGATGCCCGTCATGCCCACGTTCACGCCCGCCGCCATGCCGCCCGCCATGTGCGCGGCCGGGTACAGGTCCTTCAGCACGGGGCTGTCGGTCATCTTCTGGCACAGGCCCATCTTGATGGCGCGCATCATCACGCCGTCGTCGAGAAACATCACGTGAACCGGCGGCTTCTCCTTGCTGGCCTGCACCTTGGCCAGGATGTCCGAAGAGGTGCCGGGCACCACCACCACCTTGGCGCCGTAGATCTTCTCGAACGCCGGGAACACGTACTTGCTGTACGAGCGCTCCATGTCGCCGCCGTTCATGCCGATGTAGAGCGTCTTGTCGTCGGCGTGCGCGGTGGCGGTGGCGAAGAGCGCTGCGATCGTGGCGGTGATGAGGGCGGGCTTGCGGGTGGGTCGGAACATGGTCAGTGCACTCCTTGCGATGGGGGATTGTCGTTGCCTGCGTGGGCGAAGCGGGTGATGGAAAACGCCTCCAGCGGCACGCTCGCGCGACCCCGGTGAACGATCTCGGCGAGCGCCTCGCCCACGGCCGGCCCGATCTGGAAGCCCGCGCCGCAAAAGCCGAAGGCGTGCAGCAGCTGCGGCGTGCCGGGGCTCGGGCCGACGATCGGGTGGTGGTCGGGCAGCGACCCTTCCACGCCGCTCCAGAAGCGGATCACGTGCGCGTGCTCGAGGGCAGGGAAGAGCGTGGCCATGCGGTCGCACAGCTCGCCGATGGCGCGGGCCGTGGGCACGGCGTAGAGCGAGCCGCTGGCCGCGCCGCGGCTGCCACCCATCACGCAGTTGCCGCGCGCCGTCTGCCGGCCGTAGATGCCGCCGCCCTCGACGCCGACGTTCACGTCCATGAAGCGCGGCACCGGCTCGGTGACGGCCATGCCGGGGTGGATGGCGGTGAGCGGCGCCGCGTCGCCGAAGCGCTGCGCGACGGGCAGGGCCCACGCGCCGGTGCAGTTGAGCAGCCATCGCGAATGGACGGTGATCGATTTGCCGCCGCTCACGACGAAGCCGCTGCCGGTGGCGGCGAACTCGGTCGCCTCGCAGTGCTCGACGATGCGCGCACCGGCCGCGTGCGCCGCGCGAGCAAAGGCGGGCGAGACCAGGCGCGGGTTGGCGTGCCCGTCTTCGGCACAGAACGAGCCGGCGATGGCCTGCTCGCCGAGCCACGGGTGGGCGCGGCGAAAGGCGGTGCCTGCGGTGATCTGCAAGTGCAGGCCATGCGCCTCGGCCTCGTCGCGATAGGCCTCGAGCTTGTGCAGGTCGGCCTCGGAGCGGGCGAGCTTGAGGTGGCCCGACTGCACGTACTCGCCGTCGATGCCGATCAGCTCGGGCAGCCGCGCCCAGATCGTTCGCGCGCGCAGCGAGAGAGGGAGCTGCGCCATCGCCCGGCCCTGGGTGCGCACGCCGCCGTAGTTCACGCCGCTGGCCGCAGCGCCGCACAGGCCGCGTTCGAGCAGCACCACCGAGAGGCCGAAGCGGCGCAGGAACAGGGCCGCCGAGGCGCCGACGATGCCGCCGCCGACGATGGCCACGTCTGCGCGCAGTGTCTCAGTCATCCTCGTCCTCGGGCACTGTGGTGTTCGGCGCGGCATCGTGCAGCATCGCGACGGGCAGTGGCTTGATCGGCGGCTGGCTGCGCAGGCGGCCGACGTCCTTCAAGTCGCAGCCTGCCGCATGGGCCAGCAGTCGCGCCGCAGCCGGCGCGCACATGCGCCCCTGGCAGCGGCCCATGCCGATGCGGGTCAGCGCCTTCAGGCGGTTCAGCTCGCGCGTGCCGGTGTCGCGCACGCAAGCGCGAAGGTCGCCGGCGGTGATCTCTTCGCAGCGGCAGACGATGAGGTCGTCGGGGGCTTCGGCGGCCCATCTTTTCGGCAGAGCGAAGGCGGTCTCGAGGGCGCGGCGGAAGGTGATGTGTGGTTCCATCGCCGTCGTTGCCGTCGTTGCCGTCGTGGGCGACGCCTGCAGATCGTCGAGCGCCGCCTGCGCCGCGCCCGCGCCCGAGAGCTCGGCCGCATCGGCGCCGAGGATGCCCGCACCGTCGCCCGCGAGGTACACGCCGCGCACGCTGCTGCGGCCGGCGGCGTCGTTCGTCGGCAGCCAGGCCTGGTCGATCTCGCTCCAGTCGAATTCGCAGCCGGCGAGGTCGGCGAGCTGCGTCTCGGAGCGCAGGCCGTGGCCGAAGCCGATGGCGTCGCATTCGGTCGTGTGCGTCGTGCCTTGTGCGTGCCACGCGAGCGAGGTGACGCGATCGTTGCCCTCAGCCTTCAGCAACGTCACGCCGCCGTGAATCGGGACGCCCTTCATTCGCAGACGCGCCAGGAAATACGCGCCCTTCGCCGCGACCGCCGGACGCGAGAGCATGCCCGGCGCAGCACGCAGCTTGGTCGAGAGCGGCGCGCTGTCGAGCACGGCCGCCACCTGTCCGCCGTGGCTCGCGTACTGCCAGGCCACGAGGTAGAGCAGCGGCCCGGTACCGGCGAACACCACGCGCGGCCCGATCAGGGTGGCCTGGAACTTGAGCGCGACCTGCGCCGCGCCGAGCGTGTAGACGCCGGGCAACGTCCAGCCGGGGAAGGGCAGCACGCGGTCGGTGGCGCCGGTGGCGAGGATCAGCGCGTCGAAGGCTTGCGTGCGCGTGCGGCCGGCGTGCAGCAGCTGCAGCGCGTTCGCCTCCACCTGCCAGACGAGCGTCTCGGGCCGGTAGTCGATGTGCGCGCGCAATGCTTCGAAGCGGTCGAGCACGGCCGAGGCGCGGTCGGCCTCGAAGCCGTAGAGGTCGCGCCGCTCGCGCTGCATCGCTTCGGGCGGCTGGCGATAGATCTGGCCGCCGAAGCGCTGCGCCTCGTCGATGACGATCGGCCGCTGCCCGGCAGCGACCAGCCGCTCGGCGGCGCGCATGCCGGCCGGACCCGCGCCGACGATGACGAAGCGCTGGCCGTCGCTCATCGCCGCGCGCCGGTACGCACCTGCATGCCGGGCACCAGCATCGTCGTACAGGCGCGCAGGCGCTCGCCGCTTTCGAGCTGCACCCAGCAGTCCTGGCACGCGCCCATCAGGCAGAACCCGGCGCGCGCCGCGTCGCTGAAGTCGCTCTCGCGCAGTCGTTGCGTCTGCGTGAGGATCGCGGTGAGCACGGTGTCGCCTTCGAAGGCGGTGCAGGCCTTGCCGTCGAGCGTGAAGGCGATCTCGTCGCGCGGTGCGAGCCCTTCGATGCGCTTCAGGATCGGCGCGCCGCTCAATGCTGCCCCACCAGCACCTTGTCGAGACCGTAGAGGCGGTCGAGCACGACCATCGCCGCGGCCGTCACCGCCACCATCAGCGCCGAGACGGCGGCCATCATCGGGTCGATCGATTCGGTGGCGATCATGTACATGCGCACCGGCAAGGTCACGGTCTGCGGCGAGGTGATGAAGATCGACATCGTCACCTCGTCGAAGCTGTTGATGAAGGCGAGCATCCAGCCGCCCGTGATGCCGGGCAGCATCAGCGGCAGGGTGATGCGACGAAACACCGTGAGGTGGCTCGCGCCGAGCGAGAGCGCCGCCTGCTCGGCGCTGCGGTCGAGCCCCGACAACGCCGCCACCACGAGGCGCAGCGCGTAGGGCGTGACGATCACCACGTGGGCCAGCGCCAGCCAGGTCGTAGAGCCGCGCGCGCCGAACAGCGCGAACAGGCGCAGCATCGCCACGCCGAGCACCAGGTGCGGCACGATCAGCGGCGAGAGCAGCAGCCCGTTGAGCGCGTTGCGACCCGGGAAGTCGTAGCGCGCGATGGCGATGCCGGCGGGCACCGCAAGCGCCACCGAGACTGTCGCCGCGACGGTCGCCACGCCCAGGCTGTTCCGGAACGAGTGCATCAGGTCGGAGTGATCGAACACGGCGCGAAACCAGCGCAACGAATACTCGCCCCAGGGAATCGAGAGCGTGTCCGCGGGCGTGAACGCCACCAGGCAGACGATCACCAGCGGCGCGAGCATGAAGACCGTCACGCAGGCGTGGAACGCCATCGCGAACGGGCCGGTCCTTCTCATGCCGCGCCCCTCACGACCTGCCCATCCGCTTGGCGTAGCCGCCTTCGAGCACGGCGTTGTAGCTGAGCATGACGACGAGGTTGAGCACCAGCAGCGCCAGCGCGATCGCCGCGCCGAGCGGCCAGTTCAGCTCTTGCAGGTACTCGTCGTAGATGATCGTGGCCACCATCTTCAACCGACGCCCGCCGAGCAGGCCGGGGATCGCCAGCGCGCTGGCGCTGAGCCCGAACACGATCAGGCTACCCGAGAGCAGGCCGGGCGTGATCTGCGGCAGCACGATGCGGCGCATGACCGTCCACTGCGAGGCGTTCAGCGAGAGGGCGGCGCTCTCGACCATCGGATCCAGCTTCTGCAGCGAGGTCCAGACCGGGATCACCATGAACGGCAGCATCACGTGGACGAGCGCGACGACGACCGCGGTCGGCGTATAGAGCATCTTGACGACGCCGATGCCCATCGCACCGAAGATCTGGTTGACCACGCCGTTCGGCCCGAGCAGCAGGCTCCAGCCGAAGGCGCGCACCACCACCGAGACGAGCAGCGGCGCCAGCACCACGAGCAGGAAGATCGAGCGCCAGGGCTTGCCCATGCGCGAGAGGATGTAGGCCTCGGGCGCGCCTACCAGCACGCAGATCAGCGTTACCAGCGCGGCGATCCAGCCGGTGCGAAAGAAGATCTCGTAGTAGTAGGAATCGCCGAGCACCAGCGCGTAGCTGGCGAGCGTGTAGCCGGCGCCGATGCCTTTCTGGGCGTCGAACTCCTGGAACGAGAGCAGGGCCGTCAGCGCGAGCGGCAGCAGCACCATCAGCGCGAAGAGCGCGAGGGCGGGCAGGCTGAGCGCGTAGGGCGTCGCCCTCGACGTGGCGTTGGTGGCCGCGCTCATGGCAGCTTCGCGACGAGACGCGCCACGTCGTCGGCCCAGGCGAGGTGCACGGCCGCGTGCTCCGCGACCGGCATGCTGCCGTCGTTGGCCGCGCTGACCTCGAGCTCGCCGAGGGGCGAGCTCACGCGATAGAGCCACTGGCTGCCGAGGAAGAAGCGTTCTTCGACGCGTCCTTCGAGCGTGCCGCGCGCCTCGTCGGTGAAGAACAGCTTCTCGGGGCGAAGGCAGACGGTGACGTGCGCGCCCTCGGCGAAGTCTCGGGCATCGACCCGCACGCGCTGGCCGGCGCCGAGCACCGCCTCGTCGCCCGTCGCACCGCGCGCGACCGTGCCTGGCAGCAGGTTGGTCTTGCCGACGAAGCTCGAGATGAACTCGCTCTTCGGATGCTCGTAGAGACGATAGGGCGCGTCGACCTGGGTGGCGCGGCCGGCCTCCATCACCACCACGCGGTCGCTGATCGAGAGCGCCTCGGCCTGGTCGTGCGTGACCATGATGGTGGTCGTGCCGACCTTGCGCTGGATGCGGCGCAGCTCGAACTGCATCTCCTCGCGCAGCTTGGCGTCCAGGTTGGAGAGCGGCTCGTCGAGCAGCAGCACCGGCGGCGCGATCACGAGGGCGCGGGCGATGGCGACGCGCTGGCGCTGCCCGCCCGAGAGCTCGCGCGGATAGCGAAAGGCGAGCGCGTCGAGGTGCACGAGCTGCAGCATCTGCAGCACGCGGGCGTCGCGCTCGTGCCTGGGTATGCGCCGCATCTCGAGGCCGAAGCTCACGTTTGCGGCCACGGTCATGTGCGGAAAGAGGGCGTAGCTCTGGAACACGATGCCGAGGCCACGCTGGTTCACCGGCAGGTTCGTGATGTCACGGCCGTCGAGGGTCATGCGGCCGCGCGTCACCGCGATCAGGCCGGCGATCGCCTGAAGCGTCGTCGTCTTGCCGCAGCCCGAAGGGCCGAGCAGCGAGATGAACTCGCCGCGCTCGACCGAGAGCGTCATGTCGATCAGCGCGCCGAAGTCGCCGTAGTACTTCGACACGCCCTCGAGATTGAGAAACGACATGCGAGCTCCCCCGAAGCGACCCGTGCGGAACCCAGGCTCGACCGGCTCCGGCAAGGATATCTGCTGCGGCGCAAGGCCAGGAACGTCGGGGACGGGCAAATGCGAGCCGAGGCTGATCTAGCTAGCTAGCTATTTCCGATAGAATACTCTTGCCGGAAAAGGGAGCCCTCCATGAACGACGTTGCCCTATTCGACGCCAAGAACCGCCTCTCCGAGCTGATCAACCGCGTGGAAGCGGGCGAAGAAATCGCGATCACCCGTCGCGGCAAGGTAGTGGCTCGCCTGGTACCCGCCGCTCCCGAAGAAGCCGAGCAGCGTGCCCGCAAGGCAATAGCCGGGCTTCGATCCAGTCGAAAGGGCGTGAGCCTCGGTGGGCTTAGCAGCCGTGATCTGGTCCGCGAAGGCCGTCGCTGACCATGGCGACTGTTGTGCGGTCGTTCGTGGTCGACGCATCGATCAGCGCCGCCTGGTTCCTGCCCGACGAAGCGACACCCTCCACCGAGGCTGCGCTGCAGGCCACGGCCACGCACGAGGTCTGGGTGCCCGCGCTATGGTTGTTGGAAGTGGGCAACCTGCTCCTGAGCGCCCAGCGTCGCAAGCGAATCACTGCTGAGAAGCGGCGCGAGTTGGCCGCGGCCGCCGCCGCTCTGCGCATCAAGGTGGATCGCGAGCCGGTGCCGATCCCTGTGATGGACGAGCTCGCCGCCCGTCACGCCCTCAGTGCCTACGACGCTACGTACCTCGAGTTGGCCATTCGCCGCAGCCTGCCGCTTGCTACCCTGGATGGCGCGCTGACGGCCGCCATGGTGAAGGCCGGCGTGACTGCGGCAGTGCTCGCTGGCAGCAAGGGCGGATGACGTTGGCTACCAGCCGAGTCCCAGCTTGAGCGGCAAGTACACCGCCAGCCCGCCGAGGAGCGGTGCCAGCACACCGCCGCGCCAGGCGTAGACGGCGGTGGCCGCGACGGCCGAGAGCAAGCGCGCATCGCGCCAGGTCGCGATCAGCTCGCCGTGCGCAAGAAAGATCTCCGGCGCCGTGATCGCGACGATCGCCGCCAACGGCGCCACCTGGAGCGCGCGCTGAAGCGCTAGCGGCATCCGCAGGTCGCGCTTCGACCAGAGGAAGAAGCCGCGCGATACCAGCGTGACCACGGCCATGCCGAGGATCGTGATCGCGGCGTAAGCCCATTGCGGCATCGCCGCGAGCATCGTCGTCGTCGTGCCCATCGCCGCTACGCCCGCCGCCCCAACGCCTCTGCCGCCTTGCCGGCGCGCGCCATGAGCAGGCTCGCCGCGACAGCTGCGGCGATCGCGACCAGGATGTTCATCTTCAGCGGCAGCGAGAACGCGGCCACTGCGGCGGCGGCGGAGACGATCGCCGCGACCCAGGCGGTGCGGTCGGCGAGCAGCGCGTAGGCGATGCCCAGCATCGAGAGCGTGCCGGCAAAGCCCAGCCCCCATTCCAGCGGCACCAGCGACGCCAGCAGGATGCCGGCGATCGACGTCGCCTGCCACAGCAGCCACAGCGCAACGGCGCCGCCGGCGACGTAGCGCGCCTGACCGGTCTGGTGGCCGCTGCCGCTGTCGGCCCATGCCTTCTGGAACACGACGAGGTTCAGGTCAGCGAGCAGGTAGCCCAGGGCGAGACGGCGTCGGCGCGGCAGGTGGCCCAGGTGCACACGCCACTGCGAGCTGAAGATGAGGAAGCGAAGGTTGACGCAGAAGGCCGAGGCCCAGATCACCCACATCGGTGCGCCGCTGGCGAGCAAGGGCAGCGAGGCGAGCTGCGCGCTGCCGGCGTAGACGGTGAGGCTCATGAGGGTCGAGAGGCCCACGCCCAGGCCGCTCTGCGTCATCGCCACGCCGGTCACCAGTCCCCACGCGCCGAGGCCGGGGCCGAAGGCCATCATGTCGCGCGCGCCGCGGCGAACGTGGCGGTCGCGGAGGAGGGCGCGCAAGCTCATCGGCACCGACTCTAACGTCGCGTGCATTCGGGTACAAAGACATCTGGCACGCGTGACCCGCAAGGGATGGAGGCACCATGGACGGATTCACTTCGGCGGCAACCAAGGCCGGCTTCACGATGAAGCTCTGGCGCGGCGAGCGCACCTGCCTGATCGCCTTCGACGTCGCCGCGCCCGAGGCCGACCTGGTCGGCTTTGCCATCGAGTGCAAGCCGCCCGGTGCCAAGCGCTTTGCGCCGCTCATGAACCGGCTTGCATTCAGCTACGACAAGCCGCTCGCCGCGGCGGTGACCGGCGACGCGCAGTACTCGTCGAAGATGGCGCCGTTCCAGAAATTCCGCTGGGTCCACTTTCCGTTCCAGCCGACACAGGGGCTCTACACCTACCGCGCCACCAAGATGCACATGCCGAAGGACAACGTGCTGAAGGCGGGCACCTCGATCACGCTGAAGCTGTCGCTCGACCCGGTCACCTACGCCGGCTTCGTCGACGTCGGCTTCACGCGCGGCTTCGCGTCGTCGCAGGCGTTTCGCGACCGGTTTCCGGCCGATGCCGACATGAACGCCATCGGCAAGAAGATCATCCCGGCCAACGCCGACGATGGCCTGGCCTTCCAGAAGATGAAGGGCAACATCTACGGCTGGATGGGCTTCGAGGCCTACGACCTGATCTTCGGCATGCTCGACGAGGCCGTGGCCGATGCCTCGATCACCGTCGACGCCTTCGCCTACGACCTGAACGAGCCCGACATCGTGGCCCGGCTCGTAAAGCTCGGGCCGCGGCTGCGCATCATCATCGACGACTCGACCACGAAGTCGAAGACCACCGGCGTCGTCTCCGGGCACGGCGCGCCACAAAGCGACGAGAGCCAGGCGGCGGCGCGGCTGGCTGTCTCGGCCGGCGCAAGTCACGTGCACCGCACCCACTTCACCGGTCTGCAGCACCACAAGGTGCTGATCGCCAGCCGCAATGGCGTGCCGTTCAAGGTGCTGGCGGGCTCGACGAACTTCAGCTTTCGCGGCATCTACATCCAGTCGAACAACGCGCTCGTCTTCAGCGATGCCGGCGTCGCCGCGCTCTATCAGCAGGTGTTCGACCAGTCGTTCGCCGACCCGGCCGCATTCAAGAAACAGGACCTGGCGAAGAAGTGGCAGCTCGCGCCGGCCAATGCCTCGGGCGTGCCGGTGCACGTGTGCTTCTCGCCGCACTCGTCGTCCGACTTGTCGCTGAGCCCGGTCCGCGGCGCGATCGACCAGGCCAGCTCGTCGGTGTTCTACGCGGTGGCGTTTCTCAACCAGATCAAGTCGGGGCCGACCAAGGAGGCGTTCGACCGCCTGATCGCGCGCCCGATCTTCAGCTACGGCATCTCCGACGAAGACGGCAGCATGACGATCAAGAAGCCGGACGGCAGCATCGGCCTGGTCGACTTCGCCTACCTGGCGAAGAACGCGCCCGAGCCCTTCAAGTCGGAGTGGAGCGGCGGCCAGGGCATCAACGTGCACCACAAGTTCGTCGTCACCGACTTCAACCTGCCCACGGCCAAGGTGTTCACCGGCTCGTCGAACCTGGCGCCGAGCGGCGAGAGCGGCAACGGCGACCACCTGCTCATGATCGAGGACCCGAAGATCGCCACGGCCTACGCGATCGAGGCGCTGCTGGTGTTCGACCACCTGCACTTCCGCAGCACGATGAAGGCGGCGTTCGCCTTGTCGACGACGGCGAAGAAGGACGCGTTGACCCTTCAGAAGCCGACTGCCATCAGCGGCAGGCCGGCCTGGTTCGAGACCTACTACAAGGCCGACTCGCAGAAGATGAAGGACCGGCGACTATTTGTCAGCTGAAGAATCAGGCTATGTCGTCCGAAAACTCAGCAGCCAGGTCCGCCGCCCTCCGGTCGGCAAGCGCGCTCGCGCTGCAGACGCTGGTGCGCCGGCGCGGCTGGCTGGCCGCCTTTACGGTCGCCGCAGCGGCCTTGTCGGTCGGTGCCGCCGGCCTGGCCACGCAGCAGCGCAAATGGATCTTCCAGGCCTCGCTGGCGCCGGCCAGCACGCCCGAAGCGCGGCCGAAGCAGCACGCGCCAACGACATGGAGAGCGTGTGGATCGAGCACCGCTCGGCGGCGAGCGGCCAAACCATTCGCCTGCATGCGCTCTGGGCCGGCAACGACGACCCGGCCGCGCCGGTCATGCTCTACCTGCACGGCGCGCGTCGCGACGTCGGCCGCACCAGCTACCGCGTGCGCGAGATGCGCGAGCTCGGCTTCTCGGTGCTCGCGGTCGACTATCGCGGCTTCGGCAACAGCACCGACGAGCTGCCTTCGGAGGCCGGCGTCGTCGAAGACGCGGCTGCGGCATGGCGCTGGCTGGGCGCGCATCGGCCGGGTCAGGCGCGCTACCTGTTCGGCCATTCGCTCGGCGGCGCGATCGCCGTGCAGCTGGCGGCCCAGCTCGGCGAAGGCGCGGCCGCCGAGGCGCCGAAGGGCGTGATCGTCGAGGGCACCTTCACCTCCATCGGCGACATGTTCGGCACCTTGAAGTGGGGTTGGCTGCCGATCACGATGCTGATCACGCAGCGCTTCGATTCGCTCGCCACGGTGCCGCGCATCAAGGCGCCGCTGCTCGTCGTGCACGGCAGCGAAGACACGCTGGTGCCATCGCGCTTCGGACGCGAGCTCTACGAGCGCGCCACCTCGGCCAAGCAGTTCGTGCTCGTCGAGGGCGGCACCCACACCACGACCACCTGGCGTGGCACCGAGCAGTACCGCGCCGCCTTGCGCGACTTCTTCGGCGTCGGCGGCGGAGGGGCCTGAACATCGGCTAGCCTCCGCGATCGGAACCGGGAGGGATCGCATGAAGCGGGCCGAATGCTGCCGCGACGGTGGTGATCCATCACGCCACGGCCCTGAACGCCGACGACGTCTTCAGCGTTCTTGAGGGTTTACCGAACCGGGTAGTCTCCGGGCTGAGTCAGCTCCCTGTCAGGAATGCCAGCCATGGTCAACCCGCACGCCCCCTATCACCCGATCATCTACGTGCGCGGCTTTGCCGGCACGCAAGGCGAAATCGAGGATACGGTGGGCGACCCGTACATGGGCTTCAACATCGGCAGCACCAAGTCGCGCCAGGTGTGGGACGGCAAGATGCGGCGCTACTACTTCGAGTCGCCGCTGGTTCGCCTCAAGGACGAGCCGATCTGGAAAGACGACGGCCAGGGTCCGGTGCTTTCGACCGACCGCTACGACGACGTCTACGTGAATGGCGAAGACCTGACCGCGCCGCATCCCGACGACGCCACCCGACCGCTGCGCTCCGACATCACGCTGCCCTACCAGTCGCTCGCCATCCTGCGCTACTACGACGACGCGTCGGCCGACTTCGGCGACGGCAAGGCGCATCCGCTCGAGCAGTTCGCCAATGGCCTGAGCGAGCTGATCATCCGGCTGCGCACGCTGATCTGCCGCAAGGGCGGCAAGCATCCGATCCGCGTCGACGAGACACTCGACAACGGCGTCGACGAGAAGGACTTCAAGGTCTACCTGGTCGCGCATTCGATGGGCGGCCTGGTCTGCCGCGCCTTCCTGCAGAACAAGAAGCTGGGCAGCCAGGAGGCGCGCAACGCCGTCGACAAGCTGTTCACCTACGCCACGCCGCACAACGGTATCGACCTGCGCGTGGTGCGCAACGTGCCGGGCTGGAGCGCGCTCGGCGAAGCGACCAACTTCAACCGCGACCGGATGTCGGTGTACCTGGGCCTGCCGAAGACGACGACCGAGGTGTCGAGGCTGGTCGGCTTTCCCGCGGAGCGCGTCTTCAACCTGGTCGGCACCAACCCCGCCGACTACCTCGTGGCCAAGGGCTTGTCGTCCTGGGCGGTCGGCGATGCCAGCGATGGCCTGGTGCGCATGGAAAACGCGACCACCTTCGGGCTCGTCGGCGACCTGCGCGTCGAGTCGCCGCGCGCCTATGCCAACCGCAGCCACTCGGGCCAGTACGGCATCGTCAATTCCGAAGAGGGCTTCCAGAACCTGACGCGCTTCCTTTTCGGACGCGTTCGCGTCGACGGCTATCTCGACGTCTTCGACGTCACTCTGCCCGACGAAGTGCAGGCCGCCTACGTCAAGGACAACGACTCGGTGCGCGCCTCGTACCGGTTCGAGATCGTGGCCGCATTGCGTGCCAGCCAGTGGCAACTCCACCGGCGCGTGGTGCGCGAGAACTCGGCGATCCAGCGCACCTACGACGAGCTGTTTCCGAAGGGGGCAGACGGCAAGCGCGCGGCCAGCATCGACAACAGCCCGCACCTGTTCTCGCTCTTCCTCGACCCGACCAAGAGCCAGCTCAGGCACCAGAGCGTGGCCTTCGCCTTCGACGTCGCGATCCTCGTGCCCGACTACGAGATCGACGGCGTGCTCTGGCTCAAGAAGCACTTCGAAGGTGGCTACCTGTACCGCCGGTTGATCGTGATCGAGGCGACGCGCGACGAGACGGCGGTGGCCGGCTGGCGGCTCGAATACGGCTTCCAGAACGAGACGCCGAACGTCGCGTCCAACGTGGCCCATACGGTGCTCGACGGCAACGTGCTCAAGTTCGCCATTCCGGTCGAATCGCCGGCGAACGTGAGGCCGGGCGTCACCGGGCAGCTTCGCATCGAGATGCGCTTGTGGCAGTAGCCGGATCCGCCCCACCTTCGCGCGACGAGGCGTTGCGCCAGGGTCGGCTGATCCTTGTCGTCGAGGACAACGAGACCAATCGCAAGGTCGTCGTCGAGCAGTTGCGCCTGATCGGCGTGGCCGCCGACATCGTCAATGACGGTCGCGCAGCGCTGGCAAGCTGGCGCAGCGGCGACTTCGCGCTCGTGCTCACCGATCTGCAGATGCCCGAAATGGACGGCTACGCGCTCGCGACCGCGATCCGCGCCGAAGAAGAGCCCGGCGGGCGGCGCATACCCATCGTTGCCCTGACCGCCAACTCGTTGCGCGGCGACGAGGCGCGCTGCCTTGCCTTGGGAATGGACGCCTATCTCACCAAGCCGGTCCGCCTGTCGCGCCTGAAGGCGACGATCGAGGCCGGCCTCGCGGGCGCGCTGCAGCCCGCGAGCGGCGAGCCGCTTGTCGACGCCGCGCCGAAGGTCACGGATCCGCCGGCCGACCTGCGTGTTCTCGCCGCACTGGTCGGCGACGATCCCGCCGTGATCGAGGAGATGGTGCAGGCCTTTCGCGAAGCTGCCGCGCTGGCGCGGCAAAGGCTCGCACAGTGCGTCGTCAGTGGCTCCGGACAGACGGCCAGGGACGCCGCACACCAGATGAAGTCGGGCGCCCGATCGATCGGCGCTCTCGGTCTGGGCGCCATCTGCGAAGAGATAGAACAGGCCGTGGGGTTCGGAACATCGCCCGCGCTCGAGGGCCTGGTGGCGCGCTTCGATGCCGAGCTCGATCGCGTGCTGGCCTGCCTGGAATCGAAGCCCGGGCTTTAGGGCGCAGCCGCTAGGCGTTCTGGCCGATCGGCTTTGCGGCCGGTCGCGCGGCCAGGAACACCGTCAGCGCGAGCATGCAGAGCGCCGAGCCCGCCAGCGACCAGTGAACGCCCGCCAGCGTGCCGACGAGCCCGACCGTGATGCCGCTGAACGCACGCAGGCCGAGCGCCGACATGTTGAAGAGGCCGATCACGCGGCCGCGGATCTCGGCCGGCGCGTTGAGCTGCACCAGCGCCTGCGCCATGCTGCCGAACGCCAGCTCGAAGAAGCCGGCCGCGAACAGCAGCGCCAGGGCCGGCCAATAGCTTCGCGTCATCGCGAAGCTGGCCAGCGCGACGCACCACGCCATCGCCAGGAACAGTGCGGTTCTCGGATGAACGCGCAGCAGCCCGGAGCTCTCGAGCAGGAAGCCGGCGAGCAGCGCTCCGGCCGCATCGGCGGCCAGCAGCATGCTGTAGGCGGTGCCCGGATCGCCGTGTCCGAGGTCCTGGGCAAAGCCCGGCATCTGCGCCTGATAGCTGTTGCCGACGAAGAAGGAGGCGGCGCCGGCAAGCAGGATCATCGAGACAAGCACGGGCTGGCCGGCGACGTCGCGGAGGGTCTGCATGATGTCGGCAAGGCCCTTGACCGCGCGGCGGGCCACCACCGCGCCCTGCTGGCGAAACCGCGGGCCGTAAGGCGCCTTCCACAACCAGAGCACCAGCGGCAGGTAGAAGACGGTGTTGAGCAGCATGCCGTGCGCGGGCCCGAGGCCGAGCAGCATCACGCCGCCGACCGCAGGGCCGACCAGCACGCCGAGATAGCGCGCCGTGGCGTTGAGGCGCACCGCGCTCGGCAGTTCGCTGGCCGGAACGATGTTGTGCAACAGGAGCTGGCTCGAGGTCTGCCAGAGCACGCCGGCGCAGCCGTGGATCACGAGCAGCAGCATCGCCTGCCACATCTGCAGCGAATCGGTGGTGAAGAAGTATCCCCAGCCGATCGATGCGGTGATGAACAGCACCATGCCGGCCTGGATGATGCGGCGCGGGTCGGCGCGGTCGGCAAGCGCGCCGACGGGCACCGAGAAGAACAGGAACGGCAGCCAGTGCGAGAGCACGGCAAAGCCACCGAGCGCGGGCGAGTGAAACTTCTGGAACATCATCCAGTAGCTGATCACGTGCTCGATGTTGTCGGCCATCATGGCCAGCATGTAGGTGAAGAAATAGGCGCGATAGCCGGCGTGCCGCATCGCCGCGAACGAGAGCGGCGACGCGGCGGCCGCCGCGACCGGGAGCTTGGCCACGCTCAGGCCGTGTCGTTGCTCTTGCCGCGGATCTCGGCGGCGGCGCGCTCGAGCACCTTGGCGATGCGGCGCTGCTCTTCCACCGTGGCGCCCGACTTCTCGATCAGCGCCGACTTCAGGCTGCGTCGCGCGGCGCGCACTTCAGGGGCGCCGGCGGCATGGCGGCCGCGGCCGCGACCGAAGAAGGCGTGCGGCGAGTCGAAGTCGCCGGCGTCGTCGGGCGCGTCGGCACCGGCCATGGCCTGGCGCACGTCGTCCATGCGCGAGCCGATCCAGGCCAGCTGCTCGAGCAGCGCATCGACGTTGGCGCGCTGCTCTTCCAGGTGCGAGAGACCGGCCACGGTCACGCTGTAGAGCTTCTTGGTGCCTTGCGCTTCGACGCTTGCGTAACCGATCTCCTCGAGATAGGTCAGTGCCGGATAGACCATGCCCGGGCTCGGGCTGTAGTAGCCCTTGGAGCGCTCGTCGAGCGCCTTGATCAGCTCGTAGCCATGACTCGGCCGTTCCGCCAGCAGGGCGAGCAGCAGCAACTGCAGGTCGGCCGCGCCGAGCTTGCGGCCGCGATGCAGGCCGTCCATGCCGGCTTGCATGGGGTCGCCTGGAAAGCCGTGGCCCCGGCCGAAACCGGCAAAGCCGCGATGCCCTGCGTGGCCGGCATGGCGATGAGAGTGACGACGGTGAATGACGTCGTGGAAGGCGTGAAAGAATGGGTGCATGATGTGTGACTCAAGATAGGACTTGTGAGCTATCTTAAGATATAAAACTCGCTTGTCAACGTCGCGCTCCGCCCGACCCGCAAGGGAAGGTTCGCTTGCACGGCCAACGCGATCGGCCTAGGGTTTGCGTCCCACGACGCGGGCTATTTCGTACGCGTCGAACCTCACGGAGACCCGCATGTCCGATCTCGACAAGGTCATCAGCGACGCCGTCGCCCGGCAGGACGTTCCCTTTGTGGTCGGCATGGTCGGCAACGCCGCCGGCGTCACGTGGTCCGGCGCCGCCGGCGAGCGAAGTCCGGGTCAGGCCGCGACCGTCGACACGGTGTTTCGCATCTTCTCGATGACCAAGGCCGTGGGCAGCGCCGCCGCGATGATCCTGATGGATCGTGGCAAGCTCAGCCCCGACGCGGCGGTCGAGAGCATCCTGCCCGAGTGGGGCGATATGAAGGTGCTCGAAGGATTCGGGGACGACGGCCCGAAGCTGCGTGCGCCGCGCACCCGGGCGACAGTGCGGCACCTGGCGACCCACACGTCCGGCCTGGTCTACGAGTTCTGGAACACCGAGGTGCCCCGCTACCAGCAGGCGACGGGGTCGCCGGGCGTCCTCACCGGACAACTGGCGGCCCTCAAGTACCCGCTGCAGTTCGATCCGGGCGAGCGCTGGGACTACGGCATCGGCATCGACTGGCTCGGCCGCGTCGTCGAGAAGGTCGACGGTCGCAGCATCGATCGCTTCTGCAAGGAAGAGATCTTCGATCCGCTCAGGATGGGCGACACGCGCTTCGAGGTCGAGCCGCACATGGCCGCGCGGCTTGCGTCGGTGAGCATTCGCGGCGAAGACGGCAAGTTCGGGGCATTCGATATCGCGCCGCCGTCGAAGCCCGAGTTCTACGGCATGGGCCATTCCCTCTACTCGACCGCGCCCGACTACATGCGCTTCCTGCGCATGTTCCTGAACAAGGGCACGCTCGACGGCGCCCGCATCCTGAGCGAGAAGGGCCTGGAGTCGATGCTCGCCAACCAGATCGGCAACATCCCGATTCCGATGCTGAAGACCGCGGCGCCGCCGATCACGGCCGACGCCGAGTTCTTTCCCGGCAAGCGCAAGTCGCACAGCATGGCCGCCATGCGCTTCGAGGAAGACATCGCCGGCATGCGCTCGGCGGGATCGCAAGGTTGGGCCGGCGTGCTGAACACGCACTACTGGTGGGATCCGAAGGCCGATCTTGCGGGGCTGCTGTTGACGCAGTCGCTGCCCTTCGTCGAGCCGCGCTTCGTCTCGACTTACAACAACTTCGAGCAGGCAGCGTATCGGGCCCGCAGCCAGTGAGCCTTCGATGACGCTTGTCCTGTGTCTGCTCATCGGCGTGATCGCCGGCCTTCGGGCCATGACCGCGCCAGCGGCTGTCGCGTGGGCGGCGTATCTCGGCTGGCTGCCGCTGTCGGGAACGCCGTTCGCCTTTCTGGCCCACATCGCCGCGCCCTGCGTGTTCACCGTGCTCGCGCTCGGCGAGCTGGTCGGTGACCAGTTGCCCAAGACGCCCAGCCGCAAGGTGCCCATGCAGTTCGGCACCCGCATCGTCATGGGGGCGCTCTGCGGAGCGGCGATCGCGGCGCCGGGCGGGCAGCTCGTGATCGGGCTGCTCGCCGGCGTGCTCGGCGCCGTGATCGGCACGCTGGGTGGCGCAGCGGCGCGGGCGCGTCTGGCGGCAGCCTTCGGTCGCGATCTGCCGGCGGGGCTGATCGAAGACGTGATCGCCATCGTCGGCGCGTGGCTGATCGTCGGCGGCGCGCGCTAGCGGACCCAAGCTTGCGCTAGGCCGCGCTGAGCGAGCCGAGCGCTTCGGCCAGGGCTTCCGCGTTCGGCCCGAAGGCATAGGCGTCCATGCCGATGCAGCCGAGCTCGACGCTGTCGTGCAGGCGCTGCGGCACGGCGACGCGCCCGCCGGCGCCGGCAGCCACGTACCAGGGCAGCAGGTGCTCGTCGGTCGGATGCATGTCGGCGGCGTAGGGCGCCTTGCTGCGGTAGGCGAACAGGGCATCCCAGTCGCGCGCCGCCGAACGATCCGCGAACCAGCGCCGAAAGGCGGCGCTCTCCGCGATTTCGGGCACGCCGCGCGGCGAGTGCAGGCCGCCGGCGAAGGCGCGGCGCAGGTTGTGCGTGATGCTGCCGCTGCCGAGCACGAGCACGCCTTCGGCAGCCAGCGGCGCGAGCGCTTCGCCGAGAGCGAACTGGGCGGCCGGCGAATCGCTCGGCACGAAGGCCAGCGGCACGATCGGAATGTCGGCCGCGGGATAGATGTAGCGCAGCGCCGTCCACGCGCCGTGGTCGAGCCCACCTTCGGGCAGCGCGTGCGCCGCGATGCCCTTGCCCTGCAGCAGGCCGAGCACACGTGCCGCCAGGGCCGGGTCGCCGGGCGCGTCGTAGCGCAGCGTGAAGAGCTTGGGGTCGAAGCCGCCGAAGTCGTGGACCGCTTCGTGCCGCGACGCCGAGAACACGACCGGCACGCGCGCGGCCGTGTGCGCGGAAACGCTGACGATCGCCTTCGGCCGGCCGAAGCCGGCGTCGATGGCCGGGCCGAGCCGCTGCATGAAGGCGCCGGCTTCGCCCGGCTCGAGCGCGATCATGGGCGAGCCGTGGGAGACGAATATCGAGGGCATGGAAGTGTTCATCCATCCATTGAAGCACTCGCGATGCTCCCCGGCATTCAACCCGCCTGCACGCAGCGTTCGCGACTCGTGTAAGTTCGCGCCCGCATGACCCATTCCCCTCCCTCCGCCTGGCGGCTCGGCTGGCGACAGTTGCTGCGCGACTTCCGCGCTGGCGAGTTGCGCCTGCTCGTGGTCGCCGTGACCCTCGCCGTCGCCGCGCTGACGGCGGTCGGCTTCTTCGCCGATCGCATCAACGGCGGCCTCGCGCGCGACGCGCGCCAGTTGCTCGGCGGCGACGCGATCGTCGCCAGCGACCTGCCGGCGCCGGCGAGCTTCGAAGCGAAAGCACGCGCACTCGGGCTGGCGACGGCGTCGACCGCCAATTTCCCGAGCATGGGTCGCGCCACCGACGCCCAGGGCGGGGCGACGCGCCTGGTCAGCGTCAAGGCGGTGAGCGACGCCTATCCCTTGCGCGGCAAGCTGCGCATTCGCGGCGCCGCCGGCACGAAGAGCGCCGATGTGGCGCAGGCGCCGGCGCCCGGCACGGTGTGGGTCGACGCGGCGGTGCTCGACTCGCTCGGCCTCGAGGTCGGTGACGCCTTGCTGCTCGGCGACGCGAGCCTGAAGATCGCCAGCGTCATCGTCATCGAGCCCGATCGCGGCGCCGGCTTCGCGAGCTTTGCGCCGCGCGTGATGCTGAACGTCGCCGACCTTGCGGCTACCGGGCTGGTGCAGCCGGCCAGCCGCGTGACCTATCGTCTGGCGGTTGCCGCCAACGCCACGGCCGATGCCAAGGTTGCCGAATTCGTCTCGTGGGCCGAGGCCGAGGTCAAGGCGCAGAGCCTGCGCGGCATCCGCGTCGAGTCGCTCGCCACCGGCCGACCCGAGATGCGTCAGACGCTCGACCGCGCCGAGAAGTTTCTCAATCTCGTCGCGCTGCTTGCCGCCTTGCTCGCGGCCGTGGCGGTAGGCATCGCGTCGCGCGACTTCGCGAGTCGGCATCTCGACGATTGCGCGATGTTGCGCGTGCTCGGCCTGCCGCAACGAACCATCGCGGCGCAGTACTTCATCGAGTTCGCGGGGGTCGGCCTGCTCGCGAGCTTTGCCGGCGTCGCGCTCGGCTTCGCCGTGCACTACGTCTTCATCTGGTTCCTGTCGGGCCTGGTCGAGGCGGTGCTGCCGCCGCCGGGCGTGTGGCCCGCGCTGTTCGGCGCCGGCGTCGGCTTCACGCTGTTGTTCGCGTTCGGCCTGCCGCCCGTGCTGCAGCTCGCCAGCGTGCCGCCGCTGCGCGTGATCCGGCGCGATGTGGGTGCCTTGAAGCCGGCGTCGATCGCAGTGCTGGCCGCCGGCACGGTCGGCTTTGCCGCGCTCTTGCTCGCGGTCTCGAGCGACATCAAGCTCGGCCTGATCGCGGTCGGCGGCTTCGCGGCCGCGGTGTGCGTGTTCGCGCTGCTTTCGTGGCTCGCGCTCATCGTCCTGCGTCGCTCGGTGCCCGAGGCCGGCGCGCCGCGCTGGCTCGTGCTGGCCACGCGCCAGATCGCGGCGCGGCCGGCCTTCGCGGTGCTGCAGGTCTCGGCGCTGGCGGTCGGCCTGCTCGCGCTGGTGCTGCTCGCATTGCTGCGCACCGACCTGATCTCGAGCTGGCGCCAGGCGACGCCCAAGGACGCGCCGAACCGCTTCGTCATCAACGTGCAGCCGCCGCAGGCCGAAGCCTTCCAGAAGAAGCTGAAGGATTCGGGCGTGGCCCGCTACGACTGGTTCCCGATGATCCGCGGCCGGCTCGTCGCGATCGACGGCAAGCTGGTCCTGCCCGAGCAGATGGCCGACGAGCGCGCCAAGCGGCTGCTCGACCGTGAGTTCAACCTGAGCCACAGCGCCGACCTGCCGGCGCACAACACGGTCTCGAAGGGACGCTGGACCGTGAACGAGGCCGGCGCCCTGAGCGTCGAGGAAGGCCTGGCCGAGACGCTGCATCTCAAGCTCGGCGACACGCTGCGCTTCGACATGGGCGGCACGAGCGTCGAAGGCAAGATCACCAGCCTGCGCAAGGTCGACTGGTCCTCGATGCGGGTCAACTTCTTCGTCCTGTTCCCGACCGCGCAGGTGCCCGATGTACCCGTGAGCTACATCGCCGCCTATCGCGCACCGGAGACACCGGGCTTCGACAACGCGATCAGCCGCGACTTTCCGAACGTCACGTCGATCGACGTCTCGGCGTCGATCGCGCAGATCCAGGGCGTGCTCGACCAGGTCGTTCGCGCGGTCGAGTTCCTGTTCGGCTTCACGCTCGCAGCCGGCCTGGTCGTGCTGTTCGCGGCAGTCAGCGCGACGCGCGAGTCGCGCGCCCGCGAGTTCGCGGTGATGCGCGCGCTCGGTGCCAGCAGCCGCCTGCTCGCGCAGGTGCAACGGGCCGAGCTGCTCGGCGTCGGCGCGCTGGCCGGTGTGCTGGCGTCGGTCGCCGCCATCGCGGTGAGCTGGGCTCTGGCGCGCTACGTGTTCGAGTTCAGCTGGAACCCTTCGCCGTTCGTGCCGCTGGCGGGCGGCGTCGCGGGTGCCTTGCTCGCACTGGCCGCGGGCTGGTGGGGACTGCGCGAGGTGCTGACGCGCCCGGTGGTGCAGACGCTGCGCCAGGCGGCCGATGTCTGACCGTGCGACGGATGTGCGGTTTGTCATCCTGAGCGAAGCGAAGCAACCCGCCGCCGGCTCGATCGTCATGCGACGCGCGGCATACTCGCCGCCATGCCGCCTGCGACCAGGGACCGCGTCTTTCAGGTTCTCCATCTCGAGGATTCCGAGCTCGACCACGAGCTGCTGCTGGCCCACATGGCGCGTGGCGGCCTGATGGCGCAGACGCGACGCGTCGAAACCGAGGCAGCGTTCCTCGAAGCGCTCGAAGAGCCCTGGGACGTGGTCGTCTCGGACTACAACCTGCCGGGATTCAGCGGCCTGGTCGCCCTGGAGCTGGTGAAGGCCAACGCGCGCGACGTTCCCTTCATCCTGGTATCCGGCGAGATCGGCGAAGACACGGCCGTGGAAGCGATGCGCCATGGCGCGAGCGACTACCTGCAGAAGAACCATCTCGCGCGCCTGGTGCCGGCGCTGTTGCATGCCATCGATGCCGCCGAGACCAAGCGTGCGCGCGTCAAGGCCGATCGCGACCTGGTCGCCTCCAAGCAGCGCCTGCACGAGCTTGCCCAGCATCTGCAGACCAGCATCGAGCAGGAACGCGCGGCGATCGCGCGCGAGATCCACGACGACGTCGGCGGATCGCTGACGGCGTTGAAGTTCGACCTGGCCTGGATCGCCCGGCATTCGAGCTCGCCACAGGTCGTCTCGCGCGTGCAGTCGGCGATCGAGACGGTGAGCCATGCGGTCGAGTCGAGCCAGCGGATCATGCACAACCTGCGGCCTGCGATCCTGGAGCAAGGCCTGGCGGCGGCGCTGCACTGGATCGCCCTGCGCTTCGAGCGGCGCGCCGGCGTGGTGTGCACGATCCGGTTGCCGAAGAAGCCGCTCGAGCTGCCGCCCGGCGTGCCGCTGGTGGCCTACCGCACGGCGCAAGAGGCGCTCACCAACATCAGCAAGCACGCGAGCGCGAGCCGCGTCCAGATCGACCTCTCGATGGCCGGGGGCGTGCTCTCGCTCGAAATCAGCGACAACGGGCGCGGCCTGAGCCAGGAAGACTTGGCCAAGGCGCGATCGTTCGGCATCCGCGGCCTGCACGAGCGCGCCAACACGGTCGGCGGCTGGATCGATCTCTCGAGCGGGCCGCACGGCACGACCCTGATTCTCTCGGTGCCGCTCGATGCGCCCGACAGCGCGTTCGTCACCGAAATCGAGCCCGATCGATCCTATGACCCCAGTCAATGGGCGGACGTCTGATGATCAAGGTCCTGCTCTGCGACGACCACGCCCTGATCCGGCGCGGCATCCGCGACACGCTCTCCGACGCGCCCGACATCGAGGTCGTGGGCGAGGCGGGCGACTACGGCGAGCTGCGCGCGTTGATGCGCGAGAAGACCGCCGACGTGCTGGTGCTCGACATCAACCTGCCCGGCCGCAGCGGGCTCGACGTGCTGCATGCGCTCAAGGACGAGGGCACCACGATGCGCGTGCTCGTGGTCTCGATGTACCCCGAGGACCAGTACGCGATCCGGGCGCTGCGCGCCGGCGCCTTCGGCTACGTCAACAAGGGTGGTGATCCGGCGCTGATCGTCAGCGCGGTGCGCACCGTGGCGCAGGGACGCAAGTACGTCACGCCCGAGATCGCGCAGATGCTGGTCGAGAGCCTGACCTCGCCGACGTCCGAGAACGCGCACGACAAGCTCTCCGATCGCGAGATGCAGACGCTGGTGATGATCGCCTCGGGAAAGCGGCTCTCCGACATCGCCGAAGAGCTGATGCTCTCGCCCAAGACCGTGAGCGTCTATCGAGCGCGCGTGCTGGAAAAGCTCGGCCTGACGAACAACTCCGAGATGACGGTCTACGCGATCAGGAGCGGGTTGGTCGGGAACTGAGTCCGCCGCGTCGCGTGACAAGTCATTGCTTCGACGGCCGCGTCTTCTCAGTGCTTCATCTGCTCCGGCAGGAAGGTGACCAGCTGCGGGAAGACGTAGAGCAGCGTGACCATCAGCACCATCAGCAGGAAAAACGGATAGGCAGCGCGGGAGATGGTGCCGATCGGACGCTTGGTCATGCCCTGTAGCACGAACAGGTTGAAGCCGACCGGCGGCGTGACCTGCGCCATCTCGACGACGACGACGATGAAGATGCCGAACCAGAGCGGGTCGATGCCGGCCTTCTGCACCGTCGGCATGATCACGCCCATGGTCAGCACGACCATCGAGATGCCGTCGAGAAAGCAGCCGAGGATCACATAGAACGCGGTCAGCGCCAGGATCAGCCCGAACTTGCTCAAGCCGAGCGTGGCGATCCACTCGGCGAGGTGGCGCGGCAGGCCGATGTAGCCCATGCTGAGCGTCAGGAACGCGGCGCCGGCGAGGATGAGGGCGATCATGCAGTAGAGGCGCGTGCCGCCCATGAGCGCCTCCTTGAAGGTCGCCCAGTTCATCGATCCCTGCGCCGTCGAGATGACGAGCGAGCCGAGCACGCCGAGGCCGGCGGCTTCGGTGGCGGTGGCGATGCCCGCGTAGATCGAGCCGAGCACGGCGACGATGAGCAGCACCACGGGGATCAGGCTGCGCGACTCGCGCAGCTTCTCGGCGAACGTCATCGGCGCGTCGGGCGGCGGGATCAGGTGCTTGTTCCTGATCGACCAGGCCGCGATGTAGAGCATGAAGATGCCCGCCAGGACGATGCCCGGGATCACGCCGCCGATGAAGAGCTGCGAGATCGAGACGTCGGCGGTGACGCCGTAGACGATCATGATGATCGACGGCGGAATCAGAAGCCCGAGCGTTCCGGCACCGGCCAGCGAGCCGAGCGACATCATGTCGGGGTAGCCGCGCCGCGCCAGCTCGGGCAGGCTCATCTTGCCGATCGTCGCGCAGGTCGCGGCGCTCGAGCCCGAGACCGCGGCGAAGATGGCGCAGCCGACGACGTTGGTGTGCAGGAGCCTGCCGGGCAGGCGTTGCATCCAGGGGGCGAGGCCGCGGAACATGTCCTGGCTGAGGCGGGTGCGAAAGAGGATCTCGCCCATCCAGATGAAGAGCGGCAGCGCGGTCAGCGTCCAGCTCGAGGCCGAGCCCCAGATCGTCACCGCCATCGCGTCGCCGGCCGGCCGCGAGCTGAAGAGCTGCATGCCGATCCAGGCCACGCCCGAAAGCGTGAGGCCGATCCAGACGCCGCTGGCGAGGATCAGGAACAGCGAAGCGATGAGCAGCGCGGTGATCGCGAAGTCACTCATTGCGCGTCGCCTCGTCGCTGACCGGCACGACGCGCTCGCCGCGAATCTCCAGCACCAGCTCGTCGACGAAGGCGATCGCCAGCACGACCGCGCCGATCGCCATCGACAGCTCGGGCAGCCAGAGCGGCGTGGCGTCGTTGCTCGTCGAGATGTCGTGGAAGGTGTACGACTGCCAGGCCAGCTTGCAGCTGTACACGGCCGACAGCGCGGCCAGCATGGATGCGGCGAACAAGGCCCAGATCTCGAGTCCGCGTCTGGCGCCGCCGCGCAGCGACGAGATGAGCAGCGTGACGCGGATGTGCTCGCCCTTCTTCAGCGTGTGCGCCATGGCGAGAAAGCCCGCCGCCGCCATCATGTAGCCGGCGTAGGCGTCGACGCCCGGAACATTGAAGTGGAGCTGGCGCGAGACGATGGACAGCATCACCATCACGAGCAGCATCACCATCGCCACGGCACCGAGGGCGGCGCTCGCGTCGTAGAGCCGGTCGAGGGCGCGGCCGAGCGGGCCGCGCCCTGTCGCGGGAAGAGCGGTCACCGCGGCGGCCCGCCGCTCACATCTTGCGGTATGCGTCGACCACGGCCTGGCCTTCGGGGCCGGCCTTCTCGAGCCACTCCTTCAGCATGATGTCGCCGACCTTCTTCATGTCGGTGGTGAGCTGCGGCGGTGGCGGCAGGATCGTCATGCCGTTCTTCTTGAGCAGCTCGATGTACTCGCCGTTTTTCTGTTGCGAAAGCGCCCAGCCGCGTGTTTCTGCTTCGGCGCCGGCCTTGAGCACGGCCGCTTGCGTCGGCTTGTCGAGCGCATCGAACGCCGCCTTGTTGACGAGCACCGCGTTCTTCGGCAGCCAGGCTTGCGTGTCGTACCAGTACTTGATGCTCTCGTAGGTCTTGGTGTCGTACCCGGTCGAGCCCGACGACATGTAGCTCTCGACGACGCCGGTGGCCATGGCCTGGCCGAGCTCTGCCGCCTGCACGGTGACCGGCTGGGCGCCGACCAGCTCGGCGATGCGCGCCGTCGCCGGGCTGTAGGCGCGCCACTTCACGCCCTTCAGATCGGCCGCCGAGGCGATCGGCTTCTTGACGTAGATGCCTTGGGGCGGCCAGGGCACGGTGTAGAGCAGCATGATTCCCTGCTCGCCGAGCTTCTTCTCGAGCGCCGGCTTGGAAGCCTTGTAGAGCTTCATCGAGTCGGCATAGCTGTCGGCGAGGAAGGGCAGGCCGTCGATGCCGTAGAGCTGCCATTCGTTCTGGAAGTTGACGAGCAGCACCTCGCCCATCTGCGCCTGCCCGCCCTGCACGGCGCGCTTGATCTCGGGCGCCTTGAACAGCGAGGCATTGGAATGCACCGTGATCTTCAGCTTGCCGCCGGTCGCCTTGTCGACGTCGTTCGCGAACTGGACCAGGTTCTCGGTGTGGTAGTTGGTCGCCGGGTAGGCCGACGGCAAATCCCATTTGGTCTGCGCCATGGCGCCGGCGGAGACGCCGGCCAGCGCGAGCGCCGTGGCCGCCTGCGCGAGGCGGGGCAGAAAGCTTCGGAAAGAAATCATGGGCACTCCAGCAATCGATGAAACATATGAGGCCAAAAGCATAGAGCGTGCCTCGCGGCGCGCGCATCGGTTGTTCCCCCGACCGCTTGCAGTCTAGGAAGCATTACGATAAATTGTCAATAAGATTTCAACAAACCGAGGGAATCCACGATGTCGACCGCCGCCGCACGACGCGCTCGTCCGCAGCCCGCAGCCAGCCGGCCCAAGGGCGCGGGGATCGTGTCGTCGTCGCACCTCGTCTCGTCCAAGAGCGTCGAGCTTTCGGAGCTGGAGTTCGGCCTGATCGTCGCGTGGAACGCGTTCTCGCGCTGGGCGATGCGCTGCATGGCCGCGGCCGGCTGTCCCGACCTGACGATCACCGACGTGCTCGTGCTGCACCACATCTGCCATCGCGCGCGCAACAAGAAGCTCGGCGACATCTGTTTCGTGCTCAATGTCGAGGACACGCACGTGGTCGGCTACTCGCTCAAGAAGCTGCTTGCCGCTGACCTCGCGCAGGGCGAGAAGATCGGCAAAGAGGTCTTCTACAGCCCGACCACCGCCGGCGAGGCCGCGGTGGCGAAGTACCGCGAAGTGCGCGAAGCCTGCCTGATCGCCAACCTCGACGCCGACCGCAATCCCGACATCGGCGAGGCGGCGCGGTTGCTGCGCACGATGTCGGGTCTGTACGACCAGGCCGCTCGGGCGGCGACCTCGCTGTGATGGACCCGACGCTCGGTGTCGTCATGCTCGACACGCGCTTTCCGCGCTTGCGCGGCGACATCGGCTGCACGCAGACCTTCGCGTTTCCGGTGCGCTATCGCGTCGTGCAAGGGGCGCTGCCGCGGCGCGTCGTCGTCGAGCGCGACCGCTCGCTGCTGGCGCCGTTCATCGACGCGGCGTGTGCGTTGCAGGCCGAAGGGTGCTCGGCGATCGCGACAAGCTGCGGCCTTCTCGCGCTGTTTCAGAACGAGATGCAGGCGGCGGTCGACGTGCCGATGTGGACCTCGAGCCTGCTGCTCGTCGCGGGCCTCGAGGCCGCGCTGCCGCCGGGCCGTCGCGTGGGCGTCGTCACGGCCGATGGGGCGTCGATGACCGCGGCGCATCTCGAAGCGGCCGGCGCACCGGCCGACACGCCGATCGAAGGCCTGGCGCCGGCGTCGGCGTTCCAGCGCACGCTGCTCGACAATCGGCCCGACCTCGACCGGACGGAGGCGGAAGCGGCAACCGTCGCCGCCGCCGAGCGACTCGTCGCCCGTCACCCGGAGATCGCCGCGATCGTCCTCGAATGCACCAACATGCCTCCTTATGCTGACGCCGTGCGCGCTTCGACCGGCCTGCCGGTGCACGACATCACCACGCTGATCGCCGAGCGCTTCACCTTGCCCCGCACATGACCGCAACGACTTCCGGCCGCTGGCAGTTCTGGATCGACCGAGGCGGCACCTTCACCGACGTCGTCGGCCGCCGCCCCGATGGCTCGATCACGACCTTGAAGCTGCTCTCCGAAAACCCCGAGCAATACCGTGACGCGGCGGTTGCCGGCATTCGCCGCCTGCTCGGCCTCGCCGCCGGCGCGCCGATCACGCCGGCTCAGGTCGAGAGCGTGAAGATGGGCACGACCGTGGCCACCAACGCGCTGCTCGAACGCAAGGGCGAGCCGACGCTGCTCGTCATCACGAAAGGCTTTCGCGACGCACTGCGCATTGCCTACCAGGACCGGCCACGCCTGTTCGAGCGGCATATCGTGCTGCCCGAGTTGCTGTACTCGAAGGTGATCGAGGCCGACGAGCGCGTCGGCGCGAACGGCGAGCTCGTGCAGCCGCTCGACGAGGCCGCGCTTCGTGCCGACCTCGATGCGGCGTTCGCTTCGGGCATCGCCAGCGTCGCCATCGTCTTCCTGCATGGCTGGCGCTTCACGGCGCACGAGGCCGCGGCAGAACGATTGGCCCGCGCGGCCGGCTTCACGCAGGTGAGCGTGTCGCATCGCGTCAGTCCGCTGATGAAGCTGGTCGGGCGCGGCGACACGACCGTGGTCGATGCCTATTTGTCGCCGATCCTGCGTCGCTATGTCGACGAGGTCGCGGCCGAGATGCCGGGCGTGCG
>JBDTNU010000011.1:0-26984 GCA_039933535.1 Caldimonas sp.
CACGCTGCTGGTGACCGTCAACACACTGGTCATGAACGGCGCGCTCTACCCGAAGCTCGCCTTCGACCCCGTGCGAGATCTCGACCCCGTCACGCTCACGAGCTGGGGCACCCTGGTTCTGGTGGCCGGCAAGAACGCGGGCGTGGCCACGGCGCAGGAACTGGTGGCCAGGGCGCACGCCCGGCCCGGCGCCCTGAACTACGGCTCTCCCGGCGCGGGCACGCCGCATCACCTGGCGATGGAGCTGCTGAAGAACCGCACCGGCAGCTTCATCACCCACATCCCCTACCGGGGCACCGGCCCGGCGCTGACCGACCTGCTCGGCGGCCAGATCGACGTGATGTTCCTGCCCATCCACGTCGCGCTGCAGCACGTGCGCAGCGGCAGCTTGAAGGCACTGGGCATCAGCAGCGAGAAGTCGAGCCCGCTGCTGCCCGGCGTGCCGCCACTGCGCGAGCTGAAGCTCGGTGAACTCGATGTCGAGATGTGGTACGGCGTGCTCGCGCCCAAGGGCACGCCCGCCCCGGTGGTCGAACGCCTGAACCGCGAACTCAAGGAGATCCTCGCCCGTCCCGACGTGAAGACGGCCTTCGAGACCCAGGGCATGCTGCCCGCGTACAGCTCGCCGGGAGATTTCCGGGCGCTGATGCAGAAAGACGCCGTCCGCTGGGCCCGCGTGATCCAGGCCCAGAACATCAAGCCGGACTGAACCGGAGCCGCATGGACATCGTCATCATCGGCGCCGGCATCGGCGGTCTCGCGGCAGCCGCGTGCCTGCTGCAGGACGGCCACCGCGTGCGCGTGTTTGAGCAGGCGCCGCAGCTCGGCGAGGTCGGTGCCGGCATCCAGATGAGCGCCAACGCCGTCAAGGTGCTCGACCACCTCGGCCTGCGCGCCGCCATCGAGCCCGACGCCGTGCGTCCTCTAGCCTTCGAATTTCGTCGCTTCGACAGTGGCGAACTGCTGCACCGCATTCCGCTGGGTGCGTCGCACGAGCAAGCCCACGGCGCGCCATATTTCCAGATCCACCGCGCCGATCTGCACCGCGCCTTGCAGGCTGCCGTGGAGCGGCTGTCGCCCGGCTGCATCACGCTGAACGCCCGCGCGGTGAGCATCGACGACGGCTCCGACGGCGTAGGCGTCGCGTTCGACGGCGCCCCGCCCGTGCAGACCGAACTGCTCGTCGGCGCCGACGGCATCCGGTCGGTGGTGCGCCAGCACGTGATCGGCGCCGACGCCCCGCACTTCACCGGGCAGGTGGCGTGGCGCTGCACCGTGCCCATCGAGCGCATCGCGCCCGAACTGCGCACCGACATCGTCTCCACCATCTGGTGCGGCCCGCGCAACCATGCGGTGATGTACTACCTGCGCGGCGGCCGCCTGCTCAACTTCGTCGGCTGCGTCGAGCGCGCCGACGAGGAAGAGTCCTGGACCGCGAAGCGCCCGTGGGAGGAGCTGAGCGCCGACTACCGCGGCTGGCACCCGATGGTGCGCGCCGTGATCGACACCGTGGACCGCGACCAATGCTTCCGCTGGGCGCTCAACAACCGGGTGCCGAGCCTCGTCTGGAGCCGCGGACGATGCACCATGCTGGGCGACGCGGTCCACGCCACGCTGCCCTACATGGCCCAGGGCGCCGCGATGGCCATCGAGGACGCCGCCGTGCTGGCCCGTGCCGTGGCACTCGACGGTCCGCTGGACGAGCGCCTGCGCCGCTACGAGCAGCATCGCGCGCCGCGCGCCGCGCGCGTGGTGCACGAGTCCAGCGAAATGGGCGAGCTTTATCACATCAGCGACGCCGTGCAGATGCGCCAAGCCTTCCGCGACCGCAACATCGCACGCTCGCGCAACGAGTGGCTTTACCCGTACGACCCACTGCACGTGCCCATCGCATGAACGTCGCGTCATGAAAGACCGGCCATGAAGGACGCGGCTGGCTTCGACACCGACGTGCTCATCGTCGGCGCCGGCCCGGTGGGGCTGACGCTGGCGATGAACCTGGCGCAGCGCGGCCTGCGCGCTGCGCTCATCGAGATGCGCTCGCACGGTCAGCCCCCCGAGCCCAAGTGCAACCATGTCTCGGCGCGCTCGATGGAGATCTTCCGCCGGCTGGGTGTGGCCTCGGCCGTGCGCGCGGCGGGCCTGCCCGACGACTACCCGCACGACGTCTCCTACCGCACCACGACCACCGGCCGCGAGATCACGCGCATTCGCATCCCCGGCCGCGCCGACCGCTTCACCGAGCGCGCCGGCCCCGACGGCTGGTGGCCCACGCCGGAGCCGCCGCACCGCGTCAACCAGCGCTATCTCGAGCCCATCCTGGTCGCGCATGCGGCGGCGATGGCCGGCGTGCAAATGCTCAACCGCACCCGTGTCGACGGCTTCGTGCAGGACGCCGACGGCGTCACGGTCGAGGCCATGCAGCTCGACGGCGAACAGCCCCTGACGCTGCGTGCGCGTTTCCTGGCCGGCTGCGACGGCGGTCGCTCGACGGTGCGCAAGGGCATCGGCGCGCGGCTGGTGGGCGACGCTGTCATCCAGCGCGTGCAGTCCAGCTTCATCCGCGCGCCCGACCTCATCGGCCGCATGCAGGCCCCGTCGGCCTGGGGCCTCTTCTCCTTCAACCCGCGTCGCTCGGGCGTGCTCTACGCCATCGACGGCCGCGAGCTCTGGCTGGTCCACAACTACCTGCGCGACGACGAGGCCGACTTCGAAGCCGTGGATCGCGACTGGGCGCTGCGCACCATCCTCGGCGTCGGCTCCGACTTCGAGTACGAGCTGCTCAGCAAGGAAGACTGGTACGGCCGCCGACTCGTGGCCGACCGTTTCCGCGAGCGACGGGCCTACCTCTGCGGCGACGCCGCGCACCTCTGGGTGCCCTACGCCGGCTACGGCATGAACGCAGGCATCGCCGACGCCGACAACCTGGCCTGGCACCTGGCCGGCGTGCTGAAGGGCTGGGCCGGCCCGGCCGTGCTCGACGCCTATGTGTGCGAACGCCAGCCGATCACCGAGCAGGTGTCGCGCTTCGCGATGGACCACGCCCACGCGATGGCGAAGCGCCGCCGCGCCGTCCCCGAAGGCCTGGAGGCGGACGACGCGGAAGGCGAGCGCCTGCGCGCCGAGGTGGGCCGTGACCTCTACGAACTGAACGTGCAGCAGTACTGCTGCGCCGGCCTGAACTTCGGCTACTACTACGACACCTCGCCCGTCATCGTCTACGACGGCGAACAGGCGCCCGCCTATTCGATGGGCAGCTTCGCGTCATCCACCGTGCCCGGCTGCCGTGCGCCGCACTTCCGGCTGCGCGATGGGCGCTCGCTGTACGACGCCTTTGGCAGCGACTACACGCTGCTGCGGACCGACAGTCGCATCGATGTGTCGGACCTGCTGCATGCAGCGGCGAAGCGCGGTGTGCCGATGACGCTGCTGGACCTGCAGGGCGAGGTGCTGCCGCCGGAGTACCAGCATAAGCTGCTGCTGTGCCGCACCGACCAGCACGTGGCCTGGCGCGGCAATGCCGTGCCCGCACAAGTGCTGTCCCTGATCGACCAACTGCGCGGCGCTGCAATGAGCCAGGAGACAAGCCCATGACCGACGAAGAACGCCAGGCCCGCATCGACCTCGCCGCCTGCTACCGCCTGCATGCGCTGAACGGCTGGACCGACCTCATCTACACCCACATCTCGGCGCGCGTGCCGGGCACGCGCGACCACTTCCTGCTCAACCCTTTCGGGCTGATGTTCGATGAGGTTACCGCGTCGAACCTGGTCAAGATCGACAGCGAAGGCCAGCCTGTGGTGCCCAGCAAGCACGCCATCCATCGCGCTGGCTTCGTGATCCACAGCGCCGTGCACATGGCGCGGGCCGATGCCCACTGCGTGATCCATGCCCATACCCGCGCCGGCATGGCGGTGTCGGCACTGCAGTGCGGCCTGCTGCCGTTGACGCAGCACGCGATGATGTTTCATGGCCGCGTCGCCTACCACGACAGCGAGGGCCTGGCCAACGATCCCGCCGAACGCGAGCGCCTGGCGCGCGACCTGGGCGACAAGCCCGTGATGATCCTGCGCAACCACGGCACCCTGGTGGCCGGCCGGACCGTGGGCCAGGCTTTCAGCATGATGTGGCATCTCGAGATGGCGCTGCAGGCTCAGGTGGACGCCATGGCCTGCGGCCAGCCGCTCAACATGCCCGGCGCCGCGCTGGGCCAGCACATTGCCACCAGCGCCTTCAACACACCCGGCGAGGTGCGCGCCAACGGAACGGTCAACCCGCTGGGCCACCTGGAGTGGCCGGCCCTGCTGCGCAAGCTGGATCGCATCGACCCTTCCTACCGCGACTGAACGGCGACGACATCATGAACATGCTCCGACGTGCCTTGCTGGCCTTGATGGGTGCCGGCGCGATGGCCGCGACCCAAGCGCAGACCTGGCCCGACAAGCCCATCCGCCTGATCATCCCGTACGCACCCGGTGGCGGTGCCGATGGCGCGGCGCGCCTGATCGCCACGCAGTTGGGCAAGGCTCTCGGCCAGACGGTGTTCGTCGAATCACGCGCCGGCGGCAACACCACCATCGCCGGCATCGCGGTGGCGCGTGCGCCGGCCGACGGGTACACGCTGCTGATGACCGGCGGTTCGACCATGTCGGTGCTGCCCCTGATGAACGACAAGCTGCCGTTCGACCCGGGGGCCGATCTGGTGCCGCTCGGCATGGTGTCGCGCTTTCCTTTCATCGTGGCGGTGTCGTCCACGCTCAACGTCAAGACCCTCGCCGAGGTGCTGGCGCTGGCGCGCGCCAAGCCGGGCGAGCTGCCGTATGCATCCAACGGCAGCGGCAGCATGGTCCATCTGGGCATGGAGTTGATGGCCCACAGCGCGCAGGTCAAGTTCAACCACGTGCCCTACAAAGGGTTCGCGCCGGCGCTGCCCGATGTGATCACCGGCCGCACGCCCGTGATGATGGCCGACTGGGCGCCGATCTCGGCACATCTGAAGTCGGGCGCACTCAAGGCGCTGGCGGTGACGTCGGCCAAACGCTGGGCCTTGTTGCCCGACGTGCCGACGGTGGCGGAGCAGGGCTTTCCAGGCTACGAGATGGAGATCTGGTTCGGGCTCTACGCACCGGCCAGGACACCGGCCGCCGTCGTCATGCGCATCAACGACGAGATGCGAAAGTGGCTGGTCACGGCCGAAGCGCACGAAGCCTTTGCCGCCATCGGCCACGAGCCCGCACCGAGCACGCCCGACGATGTGCGCCAACGCATTGCCGCCGAACAAAAACTGTTCGGCCCGGCGATCAAGGCGGCCAATATCAAGTCGGAATAGGGTACCGGCGCAGCGTCGGCGTCCGTGCCTAGCGAGGCACCAGTCGTTGGCAATGCGCAAGTGGTCCGGAACAACGTGCTGGTCGAGAGCCCTGTCTCGGCGGCAAGACGCTAGGGCTGAGGAGTCCTCGATATAGCGTCGTCGACGACCTCTTCGCCTTCGTACCCGAGCTGCCTTTCGATCTTGGCGGCAGCGGCCTGCATCTCTCGGCAGGCCTCAGCCAGCACGCCAGGATCGAGGCTGCTGTCGACCACGGCCGTGATCGCCACGATGGCACGGCCGCCCTGGTCACGCACAGCCACGCTGGCGGCGCTGATCAACAACTCGTCGTTCCAGAAGCGGGTCGGTGGATGTGACGCGACGCCGGTCGCCCGGATTTCCGCCAGCACGGCCTTCCACCGCGCCGTGGCCTCGGGACTGCTGCCGATCTCGCGCTCGACAAACGGTGCGGTAACGGTGACCGGATGCGTTGCGGCAAGTGCCTTTCCTGCCGCCGATGCGGTGACGGGCAACACCAGGCCGAGCGGGAAGCCCGGAAGCGCTGCGGTGGCACCCGACTCCCAGCCGACGATGGTGGGCCCGAGGTTGCCCCATACGCCGGCGCAGATGGTGATGTCCATCTCCTCTGCGAGGCGTTGCATCCACGGCATGCACAAGCGCACGGCATGCCGTTGCCGCGCTCCCGTGGGGATGGCGCTTGCGGCCGGCTGGGCCGCGTCGTGCGTTTGCGCCAGCAAGTACTGGCCACCGCCGAAGACGAGCGGCCGGCGCTTGCTGCGTTCGAACTGGAGCACTTCACCGATGTAGATCGTATGGTCACCTCCCTCCACGCGAGAGACGGTCCGGCAGTACAGCCAAGCGCTGCTGCCGGCGATGACCGGCAGGCCGCACCAGTCACGATTGACCTCGACGCCGTCGAACTTGTCGTCGCGCCGGGAGGCGAAGCGCCCGGACTCTTCGAACTGGTCTTCCGCCAGGATGCTGATGGCGAACTCCGACGCGCGCTGGAAGACCGGGTAGCTGCTCGCCTGCTTGGACTGGCTCCAGAGGATCAGCGGGGGATCGAGCGAGACCGTATTGAAGGAGTTCGCGGTCAACCCGTGCGGCTTGCCGGTCTCGTCGTTCGTGGTGATGACGGTGACACCGGTGACGAAAGCGCCGAGGGCGTTGCGCAGGGCGCGCGCGTCGAACGCGGAGGTCGGTGCGTTCATGCGTGTCCCTGGAGCGGTCGCGCCGCAGCGGCCGCGATGCGCAGCATCACCTTTCCGCCGCGCCCGGGTTGCTGGGCGTGGCGGAGTGCCGCGCCGATGTCGGCGAGCTCGTACACCGCCGCCACGGGGACCCGCAAATGGCCCTCGCCAACGAGATGCACCAGCTCCGCGTACATCGCCTTCATGGCCGCGGGTTCGGCGTTCAGGCAGCGCGCGAGCCAGAAGCCACGCAGCCGAATGTCGCGAAAGACGACGTCTCGCGCGTCGACCGCGCAAGGCTCGCCGGACAGGAGCCCGTACGTGACCACGGTGCCGCCTTCGGCCACCGTCCGCGCCAGCACTCCGGTAGCTGCCCCGGCGACGGCGTCGATGCCGAGGCGTACGGGCGCACGACCGTCGACCCGCATGCGTTCTGCGAGGGCAGGGCCGTCGACAACCACTTGGTCGGCTCCGAGCTGCCGAAGGTCCCGCTCCTGCTCCGCGTGCCGCACGATGTTGATGGTGTGCACGCCCATCCGGTGTGCGAGCTGGATCACCAGGCGACCGACTGCGGAAGCCGCGGCGTTCTGCACGATCCAGTCGCCCGACCGCAGCTGCACCACTCCGTGCAGCAATTGCCACGCGGTCGGCGCGTTGATTCCGAGCATGGCGAACTGCTGAGAATCGCCAGGCGGCAACGCGAACAGCCCGGCGGCCGGAACGTTCAGCAAGCTGCGCCAGCAGCCACGACCGAGGGGGATCAGGACCCGGTCACCCGGTGCGACGTGTGCTACCTCCGCGCCCACCGCGACCACGCAGGCAATGCCCTCGCCACCTGCGATCGCCGGGAGCGCGATCGGGGTGCTGCCGTAGCGGCCCTCCAGCCGCAGCAGGTCGGCCGGATTGATCGGCGAATACTCCGGCGCCAGCTGCGCCTCGCCCGGGCCTGGCGAGGGCGGCGGGTCCAGCTCCACCACCTCGGCGACTTCCGTCGGCTCTCCCGGTCGACGCCATTGCACTGCCAGCACGTCGGACTCGATCTCAGCGCTGCTTGTTGCGCTGATCCGGCGGGAGCGCGTATCGCCACACCTTGGCCTGCGGATCCGCCTGGAGCAGGTGACCCACGATGTAGCCGTCGCCGGTGTCGCGCATGCGGATCTGGTTCACGCCGTTGTACGTCTTCGTTTCCGCCAGGCCCTCCTTGATCAGCTCGCGCGCCTTTTCCGCCGGCGTGTTGCCGTCGATGCCCTTGCGCTTCATGATGTCGGCCAGCAGCATGAGCGTGTCGTACGCAACCGATGTGTTGGACACGTTCGCAGGCTGGGGCAACTTCGTCGTTTCGGCCGTCCGCTTCAGGAAGCTCTTGATGAAGAGTTCGCGATTGGGGTTGTCGGGGTCCGGCTCGTTCGAGCCGATGTTCACGCTGTAGATGTTCTTCATCGAGCCACCCACGGCATGGATGAAGTTGCCGGCGGTGATGAGGCCGCAATCGAGCACGGGCTTGTCGAAGCGCTGGGTCTCGAGCTCCTTGATGAGGGGCAGCGAGGTGGGCACGAGCGAGCAGGTGAACACCGCGTCGGGGTTGAGGCTGCGGATCTTCGAGACGACCGGCGCGAAGTCGGTCGTCTTCGTCTGGTATTCGACGACGTCCAGGAGCTGCAAGCCCGCCTTGGCGGCGGCCTTCTTCCACTCCTCCATGCCGGCCTGGCCCGAGGCCTCCTGCACGTCGCCGGTCACGACGATCCGCTTGACGCTCGGAAACTTCTTCACGAACTCGGCGATGCCGTCGTCTGCCAGCGTGTCGGAAGCCATCGCGGTTCGCAGCGCATAGGGCTTGACCGTGATGCCCGGCTTGATCGCCGAGAAGTTCAGCGCCGGTGTCTTCATCTGGTTGGCGATCGGCGCCACGTTCTCCCACGACGTGCCCGATACCGGCCCGATCACCGCGACCACGTTGTCCGAGACGAGCCGGCGGAACAGCAGCACCGACTGCGGCGCAGCGAGCTGGTCGTCGGTCACGATGAGCTGGATCTGGCTGCCGTTGACGCCCCCCTTGGCGTTGAGCTCGTCCACCGCCAGCGCGACCGCGGCGTGGAACAGCTCGCCATAGGTCGCGCCAAAGCCGGTCATCGGCAGGATCGCGCCCACCTTGATCGGCGGCTTGCCCTGTGCGATGGCGGTCACGCCCGGCAGGCCGAGGGCCAGACCGATGGCGAGTATCAGGCCAGCGCGTTTCGTCTCGAGTCGGTTCATTTTTTGTCTCCTTGGGGTGAATGATCGGTGTATCAGTGAATGGCCGCGGAGCCGAGGTAGTGCTCCAGCATCCCCGGCTCGGCCAGCAACTGTTCGCTGCTGCCCTCTGCGACGAGCTCGCCCTGCTTGAGAACGTAGGCACGGTGGGCGAAGCGAAGCGCCTGCTCCATGTTCTGCTCCACCAGCAGGATGGCCATGCCCTTCTCCTGGAACCGACGCAGCGCCCGATAGGCCTCCGAGACCAGCACCGGCGCGAGCCCCAGTGAAGGCTCATCGACCAGCAGGAGCGCCGGCGGATTCACGATAGCGCGGGCGAGGGCGAGCATCTGCTGCTCTCCACCCGAGAGCGTGCCCGCGCGCTGTACCAGGCGTTCGCCGAGGCGTGGGAAGACTTCGCAGGCACGGCGCAGAGCGGCCGCGAAATCTTCACTGGAAGGCCGCACTTCCCAGGCCAGCTGCAGATTCTCGGCGACGGTCAGGCTGGGCAGCGTGCCGCGGCCTTCCGGAACGTGCAGCATGCCGCTGCGCGCCAGCGCGTGCGAGCGCTGCTTGCGCACCTGAACCCCGGCGAAGAGCACGTCTCCGGTGACCTGCTGGATCATCCCGGAGATCGCGCGCAGCAGCGTCGTCTTGCCGGCGCCGTTGGCACCGATGACGGCGACACTCTCGCCGGGCCGCACTTCGAGCGTGACGCCGCGAACGGCCTTGATCGGGCCGTAAGAGGCATGCAGCGCGCGCACCGCGAGCACCTTGTCCTCAGTGGGCATCATCGACGGTCCCGAGGTAGGCGCGCACGACGTCCGGATGGCTCAGCACCTCGTCGGGCGAGCCTTCGGCGATCTTGCGCCCGTAGTCGAGCGCGACCATGCGATCCGACAACGTGCGCAGGAGCGCGACGTCGTGCTCCACGATGACGATGGCATCCACTCCGCCACCGGCAGCGCGGATATCCTGGATGAGCAGCGCGGTCTCCTGGTCGTTCATTCCCGCTGCCGGTTCGTCGAGGAACAGCAGCGTCGGCGCGGTGGCGAGCGCACGGGCGATCTCGAGCCGGCGGGCTTCGCCGTAGGCCAGCGAACTCGCCGGCCAATCGGCCTTGGCCGCCAGGCGCATGGCTTCGAGCTGGCGCATCGCGACGGCGACGAGCTCGCGGCGTTTTCCCGAAAAGATCGAGCGAAGCGGGTGCTGCGCGTGCTCCCTGCGCGCCATCAGCACGTTCTCCAGCACGCTCATGCGGCCGAACAGGCGGATGTTCTGGAACGTGCGTGCGACGCCGGCGCGGCTGCGTTCATGCGCCGCAAGACGGGTCAGGTCGCGCCCGGCCAGCGTGACGGTTCCCGAGTCGATCGGATAAATGCCGCTGACCACATTGATCATGGCCGACTTGCCGGCGCCGTTGGGGCCGACGATGCCCAGAATCTCGCCGGGCTTCACCGAGAAAGAGAGGCCGTCCAACGCGGTGATGCCGCCGAAGCTTTTGCGGATGTCGGAGACGGTGAGCAAGTCGGCGCTCATCGCACGGCCTCTTCCCGAACGGCGGGGGCGGCGGCGATGACGTGGGGGGCCGCAACGTCCACGCCGGGTTCAAGCCGGGCATCGGCGGCCTTGGCCGAGCGCGTGCGAAACGCCAGCAGCCCTTCCGGTCTGACAAGCAGCAGGATCACGATCGCCAGGCCGAAGGCGGTCGGCCGCCAGGCCTGCAGCTCGCGGATCAACTCCGGCAGCGCGGTCATGATCGTGGCGCCGACCACCGGACCCCATAGGTTGTTGACCCCGCCCATGATCACGTAGAGCACCACGAACACCGATACGAAAATGTTGAAGTGCTCCGGCGTGATCACGAACATGTGGTGCGCGTAAAAGGCACCGGCGACGGCGGCGATCGCGGCCCCCGCGCCCAGGCAGACGGTCTTCACGTAGGCCGGACTCACGCCGAGCGAGCGGGCCGCCATCTCGTCTTCGCGGACCGCGTCCATGATCCGCTGCATCGGCGTTCGAGAAAGCAGCCAGAGGCCGAGCCCGACGGCCAGCACCGTGCCCCAGACGAGCCACACCGTGGTGCCCTGCAGACCGGACATGCCCTGCACGCCGCCGAAGAACTTGGTGGCCTCGAAAGCGTTCTTGACGCAGAACGAGACGCCGATGGTGACCAGGATCAGGTAGACGCCGCGGGTGCGCAGCGACGGCCAGGCCACCGCCATCGCGAACAGCGCACAGAGCACTGCGCCGACGAGCATTGCCAGCGGCAACGGCAGCCCGGCCTTCACCGTGAGCGCACCGGCGACGTAACCACCGATGGCCATGAACCCGCCGTTGGCGAACGACAACGTGCCAGACATCAGCACGATGTAGACGCTCCACGCCATCAGGATGTTGATGCCCGTGAAGAGCAGCAGGTCGCTCGTCACGCGCGCAGCTCCCTTCCACTGCCGAAGAGGCCGCTCGGGCGAGCGACGAGGATGCCGATCATGAGCAGCCACACCGCGAGCTCGCCGAACTTGCCCAGGCCCACTTCGAAGGCGAAGGCCTCGACCAGGCCCGCCAGGATGCCGCCCACCACCGCACCGCGCATGTCGCCCATGCCGCCGATCGCCATCACCGCCAGCGCCTTGATCCCGTAGGTTGCGCCGAGCTCGGTGGTGACGTAGCCCGTGCGCAGGCCCAGCATCACGCCGGCGAGGCCGGCCAGCGCCGAAGCGATGAAGAAGGTCTGCTGATTCACCCGGCTGACGTTGATCCCGAGCAGCGACGCGGAGACTGGCGAGTCGGCCACGGCGCGGATGCGGCGGCCCAACGACGTGCGCGCCACCAGGTACCAGAGGGCCGCCAGGAGGATTGCCGTGCTGGCCAGGATGCCGATGCTGATGTAGGAGATGCGCAGGTTTCCGATCTCCAGCGCAGCCGAGCGTATGGCGTCGGGCACCCTCAGCGCGACGGGCTCCGTGCCCCACACCTTCTGCGCCAGGTCGACCATCACCAGAGCCAGGCCGAACGAGCTGAGCGCCGCCGTCACGTGGGCATCCCGGCTGGTGAACTTGCGAAAGCTCACCAGCTCCACGACCAGGCCCAATACGCCGACGACGACGATGGCCGCGAGCGCGCCGGCCCAGACCGGCGCCCCGAGCGCGGTGGCTGCGACCGCGACGAAGCCGCCCAGCATGAACAGGTCGCCGTGCGCGAAGTTCAGCTTGTCGAGAACGCCGAACACCAGCGTGTAGCCGAGGGCGATCAGCGCGTAGGTGCTTCCCAGCACCAGGCCGTTGATGAACTGCTCGACCAGCATCGTGTCAGACCTCGGCGAGCGCGGCCTCTCCCAAGTCTTCGCGCAGCGGTTGCATCACCTGGGCGGCGAACGCGCGCTGGTTGCGCTCCGACATTTCGGGCGGCATGGTGCCGAACTGCAGCAGCGTGAGAAGCTGGCCGAAGCCGATCTTGCGGTGATGCGCGAGCAGCTGGCTGCGCACGGTCTCGGCACTGCCGCAGACGATCATGCCCTGCTCGATCGCGCTCTCGATCGCCAGGTCGCCTTCGATGCTTCCCTTGGCCGACATCACCCGCTCCATCGAGCTGAGGCTCAGGTAGCCGGGCGGCAGCAGCATCTCCATCGGCATCTTCAGGAAGTACTTGCGGAGCGCCTCGAAGTGCGGCCGAGCTTCGTCGACGGCGACCTGGTCGGTCGCGCCGACGTACACCGGCACCGCCCAGCCGAGGTTGTCGCTGCCGGCTTCCCAGCCCTGGCGCCGCGCCGACTCCCGGTACATGTCGAGGAAGCGCTGCACCAGCGGCAGCGGGCTGAAGGTCTGAAGGTACGTGTAGCGGCGATCCGGGTGCGAAGACCAGTCGATCGTCTCGCTGCTGCCTTGCGACGGGATCCAGATCGGCGGGTGCGGCTCCTGGAACGGGCGCGGCCAGATGTTGACGTAGTTGAAGTGGTAGTGCTTGCCCTCGAAGGCGAACGGGCCGTCTTCGGTCCATGCGCGCACGATGAGGTCGTGCGCCTCGTGGAAGCGGTCGTGAGAAGTAGCGGGGTTGGCGCCGAAGGCGTGGTACTCGGCACCGATGCCGCGCACGAAGCCGCTGATCAGGCGCCCTCCGGAGATGGTGTCGATCATCGCGTGCTCTTCGGCGAGAGTGAGCGGATGGTCGCGCAGCGGCAGCGCGCTGCCGAGGATGCCGATCTTGCAGCGCTTGGTCTCGCGCGCCAGGATCGAGGCGATCACGATCGGCGAGGGCATCATCCCGTAGGCTGTCTGGTGGTGCTCGTTGACGCAGACGCCGTCGAAGCCGAGCTGGTCGGCACGCACGAGGTCGGCGATGTAGGCGTCGTAGAGCTTGCGCCCCTGGTGCTTGTCGTACAGGCGATTCGGCAGGTTGACCCACGCCGTCGGGTACTTTTTGCGCTCTTCCATGTCGAGCACGGAGTACGGCATCAGGGTCATGTAGTAGAACTTCATCGCGTCTCTCCAATGAATTCGCGAATGTGCGAGGCCAGCGCCTCGGGACGGTCGAGGTAAAGCAGGTGGCCGCTGTCGGCTACCACGCTGAGGCGCGCATTCGGGATCAGTCGCGCCAGCTCCTCGCCATAGGCAGGCGGCAGCACCTCGTCGTTCTCTGCCCAGATCACCTGCGTCGGCACGTCGATACGGTGCAGCCACTTGTGCAGGTGAGGGTCGTACAGGCGTGGCTGCCAGCCGAGCAGCGCCGTCGTTTCGCGGTTGCGCAGGAAGGCCTTCTGGTGCTCGGGCGGGATCGTGCGGGCCAGGAAGGCCGCGCGCGCTTCCGGGTTGCGGAACATGCGTTGCGCGAACTCGTCGCGCGACCACAGGAAGATGTCGCCCTTGGCCACGCCCTTGACGTGGATGCCGGCCGAGCCGACGACGCTGAGGCTGCGCAGGGCGCTGGTGTTGCGCACCGCCATCTCGAGTGCCACCCAGCCGCCGAGCGACTGGCCCACGAGGTGCACCCCTTGCAAACCGGCGGCCGCGAGGTAGTCGAGATAGAAGTAGGCCAGGTCGTGGATGTTGTCGACCCACTCCGGCCGCTCCTGCGTACCGTAGCCCGGATGCTCGGGTACATGCACCTCGTAGTGCTGCGCCAGCTGGGTGAGAAAGGGGATGGGCTCGGCGCCCGGGAACAGGTCGCCTGCGCCGCCTGCACCGTGCAGGAAGAGCAGCTGCGGGCCTTGACCGAGCCGGCGTGTCTGGATCTCGAACCCGGCGACGGAATGCCGCAGCACGGTCAGGTTGCTTGTTGCCACAGTCATGCCTATGCCTTGTCCGAAGAGGCTCAAGGGTATACAAAGTGCGATTCAAAACGCACCCCTAGAAAACCCGTAGCTGTAGCCGACAAGGGGAGAAAGCGCCGTCGCACACGGCGTCTCGGGAGTTCCCCTCGGTATACCTTTCGCGCACGATCTCTACACTTGGCTCCGATGGAATTTCTCGCTCGGCGAACCGCCGTCATCACCGGAGCCGCATCCGGTATCGGCCTCGGGCTGGCCCATGCCTGCGCCTCCGCCGGTATGCGCGTGGCCCTGCTCGACATCCAGCGCGCGTCGCTGCAGCGAGCCGAACGGGAACTCGGCAAGACCGGGGCCGAAGTCTTCGCCGTCGTCACCGATGTCTCCGATGCCGCTTCGGTCGAAAGCGCTTGCGTAGCGGTGCACGAGCGCTTCGGCAAGGTCCATTTGCTCGCCAACAACGCCGGCGTCGCCATCCACGGCCTGCCGATCGCCGAAGTGCCGCTGGCCGACTGGGATCGCGCCATCGCAGTCAACCTCATGAGCGTGGTGCACGGTGTGCGCTCCTTCCTGCCGCGCATGCGCGGCCACGGCGAAGCCGGCCACATCCTCAACACCGCGTCGATCGGCGGGCTGCAGGTGCGGCCCGGCCTGAACGGAGGTGCCTACTCGGCGACCAAGTACGCCGTCGTCGCGATCTCGGAATCGCTGCGCAACGAACTCGCCGGCACCAACATCGGCGTGAGCGTGCTCTGCCCGGGCGCCGTGCGCACCGGTCTGGCACGCGTCGACGCCGCGCGGCCCGAGCGCTTCGGCGCCGCCAACGCAGAGACCGTCTCCGAGCTTCTCGGTGCCGTTCTGGAGAGAGGTGCCGACCCCGCCGCCATCGGTGAGCTGGCCTTGCGTGCGGTTCGCGAAGGCCGCTTTTTCGTCGTTACTCACCCCGAGCAGCGCGAGTGGATCGCGGCGCGACATGCGGAGTTGATGGAGGCCTTCGGTCACGCATGAAAGCAGCCCGGTTGTTCGACCTCGGCGGCCAGTCCGCCTTCGTCACCGGGGCCGCGAGCGGCCTCGGCGCGGCCATCGCCGAAGTGCTCGCCGTCAACGGCGCGACTGTGTGCCTGCTCGATACCGATGCCGATAGTCTGCGCGAGACCACGGCGCGCCTCGAGAGCGCCGGCGGTGCCGTTCGCGCCGTCGTCGCCGACGTCACCGACAGCCTTCGCCTGCGCGCCGCCATCGACGACTTCGCGTCCTCCTGCGGCCGGCTCGACGTGGTGTTTGCGAACGCCGGCATCAGTGCCGGGCCGGGCTTCGGCGTGCGCCCGGAAGGCGGGCTCGACGGCGTCTCGCTCGAGGCCTGGCAGCGCGTGATCGACATCAATCTCACCAGCGTGCTCGTGACGATGCAAGCTGCGGCGCGCCACATGAAGCCTGCCGGTCGAGGCCGCATCGTGGTTACCGCGTCGATCGCGGGCATCCGCGCCGAAGCGACCGTCGGCTACGCCTATGCCGCCACCAAGGCAGCGATCGCCAACCTCGTGCGCCAGGCAGCGCTCGAATTCGCGCCCTTCAACGTGCTCGTCAATGCCATCGCGCCCGGCCCCTTCCTCACGCGCATCGCCGGCGGCCAGCTGCACCGCGCCGAGGTGCGTGAGCGCTTCGAGGAACTGGTGCCGCTCGGCCGCATCGCCGCTCCGGAAGAGATCCAGGGCCTGGCCTTGCTGCTGGCCTCCCCAGCCTCGAGCTACATCACCGGCACCGTGATCCCGGTCGACGGCGGCGCCACGGCGGCCTGACAGATGAAGCCCCTCCGGCCGGCCGTGCGCCGCTGACCATGGACAAGGAGTCGCTGCCCGCCGCCGAAGCCGCCTATCGCGCGATTCGCGCGGCCATCCTGCGCGGCAAGTTCGCCTCGGGCCGGCCGATGGTGGAAAAGGATCTGGGCGAGTGGCTGGGCATCAGCCGCACGCCGGTTCGCGAAGCCCTCACCCGCCTGGCCAACCACGGCTTGGTGATCGCCGGCCACTACAAGCGCGGCTACGTCGCGCACTTCTCGGTTGAAGACTTCCAGGAGATCCTTCGTCTGCGCTCGGTGCTCGAAGGCCTGGCCGCGAAGACCGCGGCCACCACGATGCAGACGGCCGACCTGGCTCGTCTCGAAGCCCTCCAAGACGAGATGGAGCGCATTTTTGCGGAGGTAGGCTTCGAGCGCTACCAGGAGCATTTCGACCGGCTCAACACCGAGTTCCACCAGCTGATCGCTCAGGCGTCGGGCAGCCGTCGGCTGACGCACATCCTCGAACATGCGCTCGAGCTGCCGGCCCCGCATCTTTCCGAGTACACCGAAGCCAACGATCTTCGCATGGCGCGGACTCACTGGCAGCACCGCGAAATCATCGCCGCGCTGAAGGCGCGCAACCCCGAGTGGGCCGAAGCGCAGATGACGGCCCACCTTATCTCGCTAGTGCTGACGTCACAACCGAATCACGACCGAGGTTCCTCATGACCGATCACGTCAACAACGCCTGGTATGTGGCCGCCACGGCCGATGAGCTTCGCCAGGACGCGCTGCTGCCCCGCACCTTGCTCGGCGAGCCGATGGTGCTGTTTCGGGGCCGCGACGGCCAGGCCGCGGCTCTGAATGACCGTTGCCCGCACCGCAAATTCCCGCTCTCGCGCGGGCGTATGGTTGACGGCGAAATCGAGTGCGGCTATCACGGAGCTCGCTTCGAAGGCAGCGGCGCGTGCACCCTCATTCCCGCGCAGGAGACCATTCCCGCCCGTTTTGGGGCCACGAGCTACCGCGTCGAAGAGCGGCATCGGCTCATCTGGCTGTGGGCCGGCGATCAGCAGAAGGCCGACCCATCGTTGATTCCCTCGGCTTGGTCGATCAACGACGAGCCCGGCTGGCGGCCTGTGTTTGGCTACCACTACGTGCGCGGCAACTATCTGCTGGTGATCGACAACCTGCTCGACCTGACGCACGTCGCCTTCGTGCACAAGAGCACCCTCAACAGCCCCCAGGTCACGCAGGCGCCACTTGAAGTTCAGGTCGAAGCCGACAACATCCGGACACTTCGAATTACGCGCGGCGCCGATTGCCCGCCGCTGTTCCGGCGCGCGAAGCCCGACCTGCCCCCCAAGATCGACCGCTGGCAGAAATCGCAGTTCTTCATGCCTTCCATGCTGATCGGCGACATGCGTGGCTATCCGCCCGGCAGTGAAGACCTGTCCGCGGCGCTGCGGTATTGCGTGTTGAACACCGTGACTCCCGAGACCGACACGACGACCCACTACTTCTGGTCGGTCGTTCGCCCCTTCGCGCTGGAAGACGAAGCCATCGATCGCGTTCTGCGCGACGGCATCGTGATGGCCTTCGACGAGGATTGCGATGTCATCGCCGTCCAGCAGTCGATGATCCTGAGTGATCGTTCTGGCACGCCGCTCGGCAGCTTCGTGGCCGACAAGGCTGGCGCCGCTGCCCGCCGCATGATCCGCCAGCGCCTGGAGCAAGACGCCAAATCCAATGCTCGATCCGGCTCTCATGTGACGGCATGATCCGATTTCGAACTGCCTTTCACGTCGGCGAAGATCTGAGCTCCCTGGTCCGCTTCTACACGGAGGGGCTGGGGCTTAGTCTGAAGTTTCGCGACGACAACCGCTGGGCCGAACTGCGGGCGGGTGATACACGCTTTGCCCTGAGCTCGCCCGAAGAGGCGCCCAGCGGCATGCGCGGAGGCTCGGTCAGTGTGTTCGAAGTGACAGGGTTAGATTCGTTGCTGAAACAGGCTTGCCAGGCGGGCGCCACGTTGAACCATCTGCGCGAGATGGGTGAGCACGGACGCGTCGCGACACTTTTGGATCCGGCCGGAACCCTTTTTCAGCTCTTGGAGTTGAAGAGTGAGACGTAACGGGCATCGCGATAGACGCGATCATGGATGCGGTTTGCCGGTCCAGTCGTTGCCCACTCTCGCCCTCTGAAAGCGTTGCCTGATTCAGCGGAAACGCCCGCGCTGGACCGGATCCCAGCTTGCTTAACGTCGTGAAGCGTGGCCAGGCGCTCCAAGGGATGCAAGGGTGGTGCGCGTGGACGCCTAAGTTTAAGTGGTCAATGGCACCCCCACCGGCCAGTGCCCACGCACTGTTCTTGGGGCGGTGCCGAAGCACTTGTCGTATTTTCTGACGCCTTCATGGACTACGAAGAGAGGATTCGAATGAACGCAACTGAGAATCCGGACATAGCGGCGAGCCGCCAAGCCTATTACGACCGCATCAAGCCTCTGCACCTGACGCCCTTGTGGGAGCAGTTGCACAACCTGGTGCCACGCGAGCCCAGCTCGCCCTGCGTTCCGGCGCTCTGGCGATATTCAGACGTCAGGCCGTTTCTCATGCAAGCGGCAGACCTCATCACCGCCGAAGAGGCCGTGCGTCGCGTCCTCGTCCTCGAGAACCCCGCCATTCCCGGTTGCTCATCCATTACCCAATCGCTCTACGCCGGGCTGCAACTCATCATGCCGGGCGAAGTGGCACCCTCGCATCGCCACGTGCAATCCGCGCTGAGATTCATAGTCGACGGCAAGGGCGCCTACACCACGGTCGGTGGGGAGCGCACCACCATGTACCCGGGCGACTTCGTGATCACGCCGTCATGGGACTGGCACGACCATGGTAATGAAGGCTTTCGCGGCGCGAGCGAACCCGTTGTCTGGCTTGACGGGCTGGACATTCCGATGGTGCGCTTCTTCGACGCCGGGTTCGCAGAAAACGCCGAAGCGCGGTCGCAAACGTTGACGCGCGTCGAAGGCCATAGCTTCGCGCGCTTCGGTCACAACATGGTACCGGTGCGCCATGCCCATGACAGCGCGACTTCACCGATCTTCAGCTATCCCTATACCCGCAGCCGCGAGGCGCTAGCCGACTTGCAGGAGGCAGAGGCACCGGACGCCTGGCAGGGTTGGAAACTGCGTTACATCAACCCGCTAACGGGCGGCTCGCCGATGCCGACGATGCAGACTTATCTGCAGTTGCTGCCCCGAGGCTTCAAGGGCAAAGGGGTCCGCAGCACCGATGGCACCGTATACAGCGTAGTCGAAGGTCACGGAGTTGCCGAGATCGCCGGACAACGCTTTGTTTTCGCTCCCCAGGATACCTTTGTGGTGCCCTCTTGGGCCACGATGCGCCTGGAAGCCAGCAGCGAGGCCGAAGCAGTACTTTTCAGTTTTTCCGACCGCCCGGTGCAGGAAGCCATTGGCATCCACCGGGAGGCTTTCCTTTCCACCTGAACGTGCACTCTACCTACTCTTTCATCAACTGATATGTCTTTCGCATTCACGCCCATGTCCGTTGTCGGCATCCCGGTCGCCGGCACGCCCGATCTGTTCCCAGTGCGCCGGGTCTACTGCGTCGGCCGCAACTACGCGGCGCATGCGCGCGAGATGGGCTTCGACCCCGATCGTGAGCCGCCATTCTTCTTTTGCAAGCCCAACGACGATGCGTCCATCGTGCCGGTCGCCGCCGGCAGCATCGCGTCCTTGCCCTACCCATCGCAAACCTCGAACTATCACTTCGAGGCTGAACTGGTGGTCGCCATCGGCAAGGGCGGCCGTGACATCCCGGCCCGGAGTGCAGGGCTGCACATTTACGGCTATGCCGTCGGCCTCGACATGACCCGGCGCGACCTGCAGATTGCAGCGCGGGAGAAAGGCCGCCCCTGGGAAGTCGGCAAGGCATTCGATTTCTCCGCGCCGGTAGCACCGATCACGCGCAGCGCCGAGGCCCCCGGTGTCCATAAGGCCAGCCTCGTTCTCGATGTCGATGGAACGGTTCGCCAGCGATCCACCATCGCGCACCTCATCTGGTCGATTGAAGAGGTCATCGCAAACCTCTCCACGCTTTTCGCGCTCGAGCCCGGCGACCTGATATTCACCGGCACGCCCGAAGGAGTGGGCACGGTCGAACCGGGTCAGATCATGAAGGTGCAGATCGACGGGTTGCCGCCTATGTCGGTGCGGATCACGCAGGGAGCGAATCGTGCAGCTTCATGATTACTTCCGAAGTTCCGCCGCGTTTCGAGTGCGAATCGCATTGAATTGGAAGGGCCTTTCCTATGAAAGCTTGCCGATTCATCTGACGCGGGGCGGCGGTGAGCAGCATGGCGCCGCCTATGCCGCCGTCAACCCGGAACAACTGGTTCCGACCCTCCAGGACGATGGCGTTCGGCTGAGCCAATCGCTTGCGATCATGGAGTACCTCGAAGAGCGTTTTCCCGGGAATGCTCTGCTGCCCCGGGGCTTGGATGAGCGAGGCTGGGTGCGGGCCATCGCCGCGCAGATAGCCTGCGATGTTCATCCGCTAAACAACCTTCGCGTCCTCCAGTACCTCGAAAAGACCATGCACATGGATGCAGGGCAGAAGGCCGCGTGGATCGCACACTGGATCACGCAGGCATTCGAGGCGCTCGAGACGAGGCTGGCGAACGATGGGCGCAGCGGCCTTTGCTGCTTCGGCAACACGCCGACCATTGCTGACTGCTGCCTGGTGCCGCAGGTGTTCAGTGCCCGCCGCTTCAACGTGCCGATGGAACGCTTTCCCTGCATGGTGCGAATCGACGCGCACCTCACGTCGCTGCCCGAGTTCCAGAAGGCCGCCCCAGCGGCGCAGCCCGATGCTGAATAGCGAGAACCGGAGCAAGTAACGACGCCGGCGATCCTCAGGGCAACGACCCAGTTCACGCCCCGGCCTCACTTTCGACTGCACATCAAGCGCGGCGTGGCGTCGGTCTGGGTAAGGCGCATCTGCTCAGCCAGTCCGGTCACGGCCGAGTAGAGCCCGTAGGTTCTATGCCGTCATGTCGTGATCGAGCACGGTCGGGTCGTCTGGCAAGTGGCAGCGTGGCGCTGCGCAGCCAACCGGCCGTCGTTCACTAATATTTGCGCTTCGCGACGGCATTGTGTAGGCGCTCGACGAAGACAGCGAAGTCGTTGCGGTGCAACAGCAGATGATCTCGAGCGATCGTTCCGAAGCGCCGCTGGGGAGCTTCGTGGCCGTTAAGGCAGGCGCCGCGGCGCGCCGGATGATCCGCCAGCGCCTCGAGCAGGGGGCGGCCTCGCCTGCTTGAATCCGTGGCATTGCAACCGCGGCGTCACTCTGACGATGTCGGCCAACTCCCTCTTTTCTGGCCCCGAACCCGGCCCGGCCCGGCCGCCTCGGCGTTCGCGTTGGCGATCGCGGCGGAGGCCGAGAGCGCGACGATGATTTCGTCCAGCGCTTCGAGCTGAGTCGGTGAGAGGGCCGCCAGCATGGTACGGCTCAACTCGGCGAGCTGCGGAAAGACTTCATCGAACAAGGCTCTGCCTCGCTCGGTGAGCTCGAGCCGCGCCCGGCGCTGATCGCTTGGTGAAGGCGTGCGTTTAAGCAGGCCTTCGCCCACGAGATCAGCGATGTAGCGCGAGACCTTGGGGCGCTCCAGGTGCGATCGCTCGGCGAGCTCGGAGGGCGACATGGCGCCGTAGGCGGCAATCAGGCCCAACAAGCCCCAGGCGCGCCGCCGCACGCCATAGCGCCCTTCGAGCAGCCGGATGCCGGGCGCACTGGTCGCAGCCAGCAGCCTGGCCAGCCGATAGTTGAGGAGTTGGTCGACGGAAGCAGGGCGATCGAGCGACACGGTCCGGGAATTCACTGATGACGGTTGATTTCAACAATTATCGAAGGCGTTTCTACACTGCCGCTGCCGCATCGAACGGCCGACCTTGGAGACACCGCCATGCACGACGAAGGCCAATGGCAGAGCCGCCTTTCGCAGCCGACGCACACCCTGCAGATCGATCGCGACGTGAAGCTTGCGGCCCGCGACGGCGCGCTCCTGGCATGCGACGTCTACCGTCCGGCAGCGCCCGGCCGCTATCCGGCGCTGCTCTCCTACTCCCACTACGGAAAGGACCTCCAGCAGATCACCGGCAAGCGCGCCCCCCTGAGCCCGCTCATCGGCAACGGCGGCCTCGAAGCGGGCGACTCGGAGTTTTTCGTGACACGCGGCTACGTGCATGTCATCGCCGATGCGAGAGGCTCGGGCGACTCCGAAGGCGAATACTGCTATCAAGGCCCGGCCGAGCAGACCGACGGTTACGACATCATCGAATGGATGGCGACGCAGCCCTGGTGCGACGGCAACTGCGGCATGCTCGGCATGTCGTACTTCGCCGTCATGCAGTACATGGTCGCGGCGCAGCAGCCACCGCACCTCAAGGCCATCGTTCCCTACGAGGCGCTGACCGACCGCTATCGGCAGAGCGTCTATCACGGCGGCCTTCTGAACGAAGGCTTCTGGCACCAGTGGTGGGGCCACGTCAGCGTCGACGGCATGCGCCCGCTCAGTTGCGACTATCTCTCTGAGGCAGAGATCGAGGGTCGCGTGGCGGCGCTCATGGAGACGCACGAGGTGCGCCGCTCGCCCTACCTTCACATTCAGCTGAAGTACCCGCGCAAGAACCCGCTTCTGTTCGGCTGGCTGCTGGAGCCTTTCGACGGCCCCTTTTATTGGGAGCGTTCGCCGAACCGCATGTTCGACAAGATCCGGATCCCCACGTTCCTCGTCACGCGGTGGTCGAGCTGGGCGGTTCATCTGGCCGGTGCGTTCGAGGCGTACGAGGGCATCAATGCGCCGAAAAAACTTCTCGTCATGGAAACGGAGTCGAAGCTCGGCCCGCTTCGGCCATGGACCGACCACCACGACCTCATCCTTCGCTGGTACGACCACTGGCTGAAGGGGAACGACACCGGCTTCATGGACGAGCCGCCGATCCGGCTTCTCATCAAGGGCCGCAACGTCTATCGTGATGAAGGCGAATGGCCGCTGGCTCGAACCCTGTGGGTGCGCCTGCACCTCGCCGCCGGCGGCCGCCTCGCTGTCGACGCCGATGCCGAGCCGGGCGCTGCCGTGTTCGAAAACGAACCCGATCTGGCACCTGGCCGGCTGCCGCCTGGAGTGACCTTCCAGACGACGCCGTTCGAGGACGCGACCGAAGTCACCGGTCCCGTGTCGCTCCACTTCCGGGCCACCCTCGATCAGGCCGATGCCACCTGGGTCGTCACGCTCCGCGACGTGGAGCCGGACGGCAGCTCCCGCGTTCTCACCAAGGGTTGGCTGCGAGCCTCGCAACGCGAGCTCGACCCGGTGCGTTCGAAGCCCTATCGACCCTATCAACGGCATACCCACAAGGAAGCCCTTCAGCCGGGGCAAAGCTATGCATACGCCCTGGAAATACGCGAGACCTCGAACGTCTTTCTTCCCGGCCATCGACTCACCCTCGAGATCAGGGGGCAAGACTCGACGGCAGAGGATCCGATCTGGGTCCATAACTGCAATCCCGTGCCCACGCGCCACGCGGTCGAGTTCGGTGGTGCGGCCGATTCCTTCCTCCTGCTTCCGGTGATCCCCTCATGACCACAGTCCCCACCCGCCGTTCGGCCATCGTCCGCGGCCTTGCAACACTTGCCGCGACCCAGGCCTTGTCATGGCCGGCCACCGGCATCGCCCAGAGCTGGCCCACCAAGCCGATTCGCCTTGTCGTTCCTTTTCCGCCCGGAGGCTCGGCCGACGTTCTCGCGCGTCTGGTCGGCAGCAAGCTCGCGACCCGCCTTGCGCAACCGGTGATCGTCGACAACCGCGCGGGAGCCGGCGGGATCCTGGGCGCCGACGCCGTCGCCAAGGCGCCTGCCGACGGCCACACGCTGCTCTTCGCCAACACCAACATCGCGATCAACCCGAGCCTCTACAAGCAGCTTCCGTACGACACCACCACAGCATTCGCGCCGGTCGTGCTGATGGTCTACGTTCCCAACCTGTTCCTGGTACGTGCCGACGCTCCCTACAAGACGCTGCGCGATTTCGTCGAAGCGGCGAAGGCCAGGCCCGGAGCGCTCAACTACGCATCGGCCGGCAACGGGACCTTCCCGCACCTCGCGGTGGAAATGTTCAAGGAGAAGAGCGGCGTGTCGATCACGCACGTTCCCTACAAGGGCGCAGCGCCGGCGTTGAACGCCTTGCTGGCCGGCGAGGTCGATCTCCTGTCGAACGACCTGGTGAACGCGATGCAGCACGTGAAGGCCGGAAAGTTGCGGCCGCTTGCCATCACCAGCACGACGCGCTCGCCGATCGCTCCCGACGTGCCGACGATGGCCGAGGCCGGCATCAAGGATTTTCAGGCGCTGGCGTGGCAGGGCATCATGGCGCCGGCCGGAACGCCGCAGGGGGTCATCACCCAGCTCAACGCGGAGATCAACCGGGTGCTCGCCGAGCCGGCGACGCGAGACTTCCTGCTGTCCCAGGGCCTCCAGGTGGCGGGCGGTACGGCCCAGCAGTTCGGCGACTTCATACAGGCTTCGACGGAAGCTTGGCGCAGCGCCGTGAAGGCATCGGGCGCGACGGCCGACTGACGCCGATGTGGATGCGCTGGTGTTCAACGTCCTGACCGCGTTCCGCGAAGACCGCGGATGATCGAAGCGCAGGCGCGGCGCCTGTCGGCGAATCCGGACGCCCTGCTGGTCGGCATGGCCGCCGACGCTGGCCTCACGCAGTTCCGTTGCATCCTGTCGGCGCGGTTGGAGGCCGAGCAGGCAGCGCCGGAGGTCGTGGCAGCGGCCGGAACCGCAGCGCCGCGCTCAGTGGGCGCGAGCGCCGCGGAGCAAATCGACGAGCGCGCGCGGATCGGCCGGCACGACATCGCCGCGCCAGGCTACGTGCTGGTCGAAGCGGCACAGCACGAGCGCGTGGCGGTACTCGGCCGGGACGTTCTCGCCGTCCAGGTCCAGCAGAGTCATGGGCATGCCCACGGCTGCGGCGGCGTCGAGCAGAGCCTTCGGATCGGCGCTCGAGTCGGTGCGCAGCAGCGTGTAGTCGGCGCCGAACGCGTCGTACAGCGAACGGCCGTCGCGCAGGAAGAAGTGCGGGGCGCGGCAGCCCGGCACGGTCGATGGCGTGAAGCCGGCCATCGAGTACGCCGGCGGTGCTTCGTCGTCGTAGGCGATCACGGGTGAGTGCTCGTAGAAGTAGCCGAAGTTGAGTCCGCCGCAGCAGAACTGCTGCACGTTGAGCACGTAGTTCTTGCGGCCTTCCTCGGCGCGGATCGCGTCGCCCTCGGGGCCGGGCTCCTCGATGCGCGGCGGCACCAGGCCGCGGGCCCGGATCATCTGCTGGGCGTGGTCCATCGCGAAGCGCGAGACCTGGTCGGTGATCGGCTGGCGCTCGATCTCGTAGGCGTCGAGCGCGGCCGGGCCGGCCCAGCCGGCGATCGCGCTGGCGACGCGCCACGAGAGGTTGAGGGCGTCGGCGATGCCGGCGTTCATGCCGTAGCCGGCGATCGGGATCCACAGGTGGGCAGCGTCGCCGGCGATGAAGATGCGGCGGTCGCGGAAGCGCTCGGCGACGAGGCGGCGGCCGACCCAGTCCTCGCGGCTCAGGATCTCGTATTCGAACGACACGTCCACGCCGAGGATGTTGCGCAGCGACGCGTCGCGGTCGACCGAGTCGAAGGTCTCGCCGGGGTTGAGGTGGTTGTGCACCAGCCACTTCTCGCGGCCGTCGATCGCGAAGCAGACGCCGCAGCGCCGCGGGTTCCATGCGTAGGTGGCCCAGGCCGGCTGGCCCGGCACCCGCCCGAGCAGCGCCGGCGCCCGGATGTAGGTCGACTGCACGTTCTGGATCACCGGCGTGCCGGCGAACGGCACCTCGATCGACTTGCGCACCAACGAGCGGCCGCCATCGCAGCCGACCAGGAAGCAGGCGACGATGCGCAGGCCGGCGCCGCCGTCGAGCTCGCGCGCTTCGACGACGACGCCGCCCTCGTCCTGCGCGATCGTCAGCGCTTCGCAACGGTTGACGATGGTGACGCCGGGCTGCGCAGCGGCGTGCTCGAACAGGATCGGCTCGAGGAAGATCTGGTTGATGCGGTGCGGCGGCTCCGCCGTCGGCCACCAGCCGTCGGGGCCGGAGGTGTCGGAAAAGCGCGTCGAGCGGCCCGGGATCGGGATGCGCGACAGCTCGGTGCCGGTCACCGACGTGCGGAAGACGACATCGTTCGGAAAGTCGTCGGGCAGGCCGTTCTGGCGCACGCGGTCGGCGACGCCGAGGCGGCGCAGCGACTCCATCGTGCGCGCCGCGACGTGGTTGCACTTCACGCTCGGCGGCTCGCCGCGGTGCCGCGTCTCGACGATGACGACGCGGCAGCCGCGCTGCGCCAGGTCGGTGGCGAGCACCAGGCCGACCGGGCCGGCGCCGACGATCGCGACGTCGGCTTCGAGGACGCGTGCAGCGGCGCTCGTCATCGTCATTCGAGCTTGGTGCCCGAGCGCTTGATCACGTCGGCCCACTTCGTGGTCTCGGTGCTAATGAAGCGGCCGAAGGCCTCGCCGCTCGTCGGCGACAGCTCGACGCCGACGGCACGGGCGCCGGTGATGACATCGGGATCGGCAAGCACGGCGCGCAGCTCCGTCTGCACGCGGGCAATGACCGCGGGCGGCGTGCCGGCCGGCGCCACCAGGCCGAACCAGCCGGTCGATTGATAGCCCTTGATGCCGGCTTCGTCGAGCGTCGGCACGTTGGGCAGGTCGGGCAGGCGGCGGTCGCTGGTGACGGCCAGCGCGCGCACCTTGCCGGCCTTGATCTGCTGCAGCACGGACGGCAGGTCGAGCACGCCGAGCGGCACCTGACCACCGATCACGTCGAGCGCGACCGGGCCCGAGCCGCGGTAGGCGACCTCGGTGAGGTCGACGCCGGCCATCAGCTTCATGAGCTGCACCGACAGGTGCATGGCGGTGCCGTTGCCGCCGTGGCCGACGGCAAGCTTGCCCGGTTCCGCCCTGGCGCGCGCCAGCAGGTCGGCGACGCTCTGGATCGGCGTCGACGCCGGCGCCACGAGTACGAAGGGAATGTGCGCTAGCAGCGAGATCGGCACGAAGTCCTTCTGCACGTCGA
>JBDTNU010000012.1:0-26881 GCA_039933535.1 Caldimonas sp.
CGATGTTGAGGCCGACGCTCTTGCCGCCGACCTCGAAGGCGCCGCGGTTGCCCGCTTCCATGATGCCGGGCCCGCCGCCGGTGACGACGTAGATCGGCCGCGCCAGCGTCGCCGAGCGGCGCGTGACGATGGCCGAGAAGCGCCGCGCCTCCTCGTAGTAGCGCGACATCGTCACGCGCATCTCGGCGCCGCGCACCGCTGCCGCGTCGCCGACGGCCTGCGCCGTTTCGAGCGCCTGGCGCGCGGCCTCGGGCGAGAGGACGCGGGCGCTGCCGAAGATGACGATGGTCGCTTCGACGCCTTGCTCGTCCTGCACCAGCTCGGGCTTGAGCAGCTCGAGTTGCATCCGGACCGGGCGCAACTCTTCGCGAAGCAGGAAGTCGGTGTCGGTGAAGGCGAGCCGGTACGAGCTCTCGGGTCCGTCGTAGCGGGCCGCCGGACTTTCGGTCTCGTGCTCGGCGTCTTCCTGTGCGGTCGGGAACGTGCGCGAGGGCAGCGCGCTGGGTTTTTCCATACGGCGAGGCTAACAGGATGGAGGCGACGGGCGCTTGGCGCATACGGGGCAGGCCGGGTCTCGCTGCACCCGTACCTCGGTCCACTCCATCGCCCGGGCGTCGAGCATCTGCAGCCGGCCCGCGAGCGACGTGCCGATGCCGACGATGAGCTTCAACGCCTCGGCCGCCTGGACGCTGCCGATGATGCCGACCAGCGGCGCGAACACGCCCATCGTCGAGCAGGCCACCTCCTCGAAAGCGGCGTCGGGCGGAAAGGCGCAGGCGTAGCAGGGCGCTTCGGGATCGCGCGTGTCGTAGACAGAGACCTGGCCGTCGAAGACGATTGCCGCGCCGGCCACGAGCGGCTTGCCGTGGCGCACGCAGGCGGCGTTGACGGCGTGGCGCGTCGCGAAGTTGTCGCTGCAATCGACGACGACGTCGGCATCCGCAACGAGCGCGTCGAGGTCTCCGGCACCGACGCGCTCGTTCAGCGCCACCACCTCGACCTGCGGGTTGATGTCGGCGATCGAGAGCGCCGCCGACATCGCCTTCGGCTCGCCGAGCCGCGACAGGTCGTGCGCGATCTGGCGCTGCAGGTTGGTGAGGTCGACCCGGTCGCCATCGACGATCGTGATCCGTCCGACGCCGGCCCCGCCGAGGTAGAGCACCACCGGCGAGCCGAGACCGCCGGCGCCGATCACGAGCGCATGCGCCGCGAGCACTCGGGCCTGGCCTTCGATGCCGATGTCGTCGAGCAGCAGGTGGCGCGAGTAGCGCAGCAGTTCGTCGTCGGTCATGTCCACAAGGCGGCAAAGGCGCCGGGCACAAACGCCAACGCCCGTGCGGCGCACGGGCGTTGGCAGGAAAAAACCGCGGCCTCGCTCAGTTCGTCTGCGCTTCGGCCTTGCGTTCGACGGCGGTCTTGCTGACCAGCACCGTCTTGCCCTTCAGGCGATTGAGCGCCTGTGCGAGCTGGAAGTCCTCGGCGCTGCCGAACTCGGGAACCGGCTTCGGCGCGCCGTTGCGCGCGGCCGTGGCGATCGCCTCGGCCTCGAGCCTCTTGCGTGCTTCGTCGCGGGCCTTTTCGCGCGCTTCGTCCTTCTGCTCGGCGCCCTGGCCGCTTTGCAGGTGCTTCTCGAGGTCGGCCTCGCGTGTGCGCAGGGCGGCGAACAGATTGCCCTCGGCCGTTTCGTCGAGCATCACGTCGGGGACGATGCCCTTGGCCTGGATCGATGCGCCACTCGGCGTGTAGTAACGCGCCGTCGTGATCTTGAGCGCCGTGTCAGCCGAGAGCTGGCGCACGGTCTGCACCGAGCCCTTGCCGAATGTCTGCGCGCCCATGATGGTGGCGCGGTGGTAGTCCTGCAGCGCGCCGGCGACGATCTCGCTGGCCGAGGCCGAGCCTTCGTTGACGAGCACGATCAGCGGCACCTTCTTCACGGCTTCGGGCAGGCTCTTCAGCGGGTCGGTGTTGCCGCGACGCATGTAGTACTCGGGCGACGCCTTGAACGTGGCCTTGGAATCGGGGATCTGGCCGTTGGTGGTGACGACGACAGAATCGGTCGGCAGGAACGCCGCCGAGATCGCGACTGCGCCTTCGAGCAGGCCGCCCGGGTCGTTGCGCAGGTCGAGCACCAGGCCTTTCAGGTTCGGGTCCTGCTTGTACAGCTCGTCGACCTTCTTGGCGAAGTCCTCGACCGTGCGATCCTGAAACTGGTTGACCCGGACCCACGCGTAGCCGGGCTCCATCACCTTGCCGCGAACGCTGATCAGCTTGATCTCTTCGCGGATGATGGTCACCGGGAAGGTACGGCTCTCGCTCTTCCTGAACACCGTCAACACGACCCGTGTGCTCGGTTCGCCGCGCATCTTCTTGACTGCCTGGTCGACCGTCAGGCCGCGTACCAGCACGTCGTCGATCTTGGTGATCAGGTCGCCGCTCTTCAGGCCGGCACGGAAGGCAGGCGAGCCTTCGATCGGGCTGACGACCTTGACCAAGCCGTCTTCCATGCCCATCTCGATGCCGATGCCGACGAAGCGACCGGTGGTCTGCTCGCGAAATTCCTTGAAGCTCTTCTTGTCGAAGTACTGCGAATGCGGGTCGAGCCCTGCGACCATGCCGCTGATCGCGTCGCCGATCAGCTTTTTCTCGTCGACCGGCTCGACGTAGTCGCTCTTGACCATGCCGAACACGGCGGCAAGCTGCTGAAGCTCTTCGATCGGCAGTTGCGCCATCGAGTTGCGGGCAGATGCTTCGAGCTGCAACGTGGTCAGCGCCCCGGCCACCGCGCCGAGCGCGAGCCAGCCCGCGACTTTGAGTTTCACACCCATGAACGACCCCTTCGGATTGCGGCCTGCTGCAGACGATTCGAGCGATTGGCGCAAAGTTCCACCTCAGTATATTCGGCAAGCAAAATCAGAGCCTGCTCCGGACCGGAAAGTTGCAGACGTTTTAACGGTTTTACAAGAGGGCAACCTTCGCGGATGTCCGAGCGGTCAGCTTTCGGCACGAACGGCCCGCGGCGACGACGACTTTCAGGTCACCGCGAAGCCATCGGGATTGGCGGCCTGCCAGCGCCAGCTATCGGCGCACATCGCGTCGAGGTCGCGCCTTGCCCTCCAGCCGAGCAGGCGCTCGGCCATCGAAGCGTCGGCGTAGCAGGTCGCGACGTCGCCGGCTCGGCGCGGCGAGATCTCGTAGGGGACAGCGCGGCCGCTGGCGCGCTCGAACGCCCGCACCAGCTCGAGCACGCTCACTCCTCGGCCGGTGCCGAGATTGACGGTGAGCGACGCCGCACCGCCTTGCAGGTGGCGCAGCGCCGCGACGTGGCCCTCGGCAAGGTCCTCGACGTGCAGGTAGTCGCGCACGCCGGTGCCATCGGGCGTGTCGTAGTCGGCGCCGAATATCTGCAGGCGGGCCCGCTTGCCGACAGCCACTTGCGCGACGAAAGGCATCAGGTTGTTCGGCGTGCCGCGCGGGTCTTCGCCGATCGTTCCGCCCGGGTGCGCACCGACCGGGTTGAAGTAGCGGAGCAGCGCGACGCGCCAGGCCGGATCCGATCGCTCCAGGTCGCGCAGGATGTGCTCGCCCATCAGCTTGGTCTGGCCATAGGGGTTGGTGGCCGACGTGGGTTCGTCTTCACGGATCGGCATCGCCCGCGCCTGGCCATAGACGGTTGCACTCGAGCTGAAGACGATCGTCTTGCAGTCGTGCGCCTGCATCGCCGCGGCGAGTGTGAGCAGTCCGCCGATGTTGTTGGCGTAGTAGTCGAGCGGCCGGACGATGCTGTCGCCCACGGCCTTCCACGCCGCGAAGTGGACGACGGCGTCGATCTTCCAGCGCCTGAACACGGTGTCGAGGGCCGCTCGGTCGGTCACGTCGACCTCGGCGAACGTCGACACGTCGGCGCCGAGCGCTGCGAGCCGGCGCAGGACTTCGGGCGAGCTGTTCGAGAAATTGTCGAGGCCCGCGACGCTCATTCCTGCGGCGTGCAGGGCGAGCCAGGTGTGCGAGCCGATGTAGCCGGTGGCGCCAGTCAGTAGGATCATGTCGAGGTGGGAATCATGCACTCATGAACATCGAACAAGGCAGCAGCGCGCCGCCGTCGAGCGTGCGCACGCTGGCGCAGCTCTTTGCCTGGCGTGTGGCGGCCACGCCGGATGGCGAGGCCTATCGCCAGTTTGACATCGAGGCGGCCGCATGGGTGAGCACCAGCTGGTCAGAGGCGAATCGGCGCGTCGCACGCTGGGCGGCCGCCCTGTCCGCGCACGGCCTGCCGCGCGGCGCGCGGGTCGCGATCCTGCTGCCGAACGGGCTCGACGCCGTCTGCGTCGACCTTGCGGCCTTGTCGCTGGCGCTGGTCCCGGTGCCCATGCACGCGCTCGACAACCCGGCCAGCATCGCCTACATCCTGAGCGACAGCGACGCGTCGCTGCTGGTCGCCGCGTCGGCGGCGCAGTGGCAGGCCATCGCTGCGGCCAGTCTCGGCCTCCCGTCGCTCAGGCAGGTCGTCGTCGTGCGAGACGACGCTGCTGTGCCGAACGACGCGGGCGACGCGGTGCCGGTGCTCGGTCTGGTCGAATGGCTGTCGGGGCAGGCGGCTGCGTCGATGGCCGGCACTGGCACGACGGAGCCTCCTCGCGAAGACGATCTTGCGGCCCTGGTCTACACCTCGGGGACGACCGGCAAGCCCAAGGGCGTGATGCTCACGCATCGCAACGTGCTCTCCAACGTCACCGCCTGCTTCGCCCGGGTGGCGCCGCTGGAGAGCGATGTGTTCCTGTCGTTCCTGCCGCTTTCGCACACCTTCGAGCGCACCGCCGGCTACTACCTGCCGATCGCCGCGGGTTGCTGCGTCGCCTATGCGCGCTCGGTCGCCCAGCTCGCCGAAGACCTGCGCACAGTGCGGCCGACGATCCTGATCTCGGTGCCGCGCATCTACGAGCGGGTCTATGCGAAGCTGCAGGAAATGCTCGCCGGCTCACCGCTGAAGCGACGCTTGTTCGAGTCGGCCGAAGCGGTTGGTTGGCGGCGCTTTTGCCGGCGCCAGGGTCTGGCCATCGACAAGCCCGGCCCGGCAGCGCTCGACGCCCTGGCGTGGCCGCTGCTCGATCGGCTGGTCGCCCGGCGCATGCGGGACCAGTTCGGCGGCAGGGTGCGCGTCGCGGTAAGCGGCGGCGCGCCGCTCTCGCTGCCGATCGCGCATTGCTTTCTCGGCCTCGCCCTGCCGGTGCTGCAAGGCTACGGAATGACCGAGACCTCGCCCGTCATCTCGGTCAATACGCCCGACGACAACGACCCGGCGACGGTCGGCCGGGCGCTGCCCGGGGTCGAAGTGCGAATCGGCGACAACCGCGAGCTGCTGGTGCGCGGCCCGAACGTCATGCGCGGCTACTGGAAGCGCGAGCAGGACACGGCGCACAGCTTCGTCGACGGCTGGCTGCGAACCGGCGACCAGGCCGCGATCGAAGACGGCCGCATCCGCATCCTCGGCCGGGTCAAGGAGATCATCGTCACCTCGACCGGCGAGAAGATCGCGCCGGTCGACCTCGAGCTCGCAATCACCGCCGACCCCCTGTTCGAGCAGGCCTATGTGTTCGGCGACAACCGGCCGTTCATCGCCTGCGTCGTCGTCCTCGCGCCGGCCGAGTGGACGCGGCTTGCGGCGAGCCTGAACCTCGATGCGTCGGCGACGGCGAGTCCGCAGACAGAGGCGGCGCGCTTGGCCGTGCTCGAACGGATCACGTCGCTGACACGCGCCTTTCCGCGCTACGCGCAGCCGCGCGCGGTGTGGGCGACGCTCGAGCCGTGGACGCTCGAGAACAACCTCATGACGCCAACGCTCAAGCTGAAGCGCAACAACCTGGCCAGCCACTACGCGACGCAGATCGAGTCCTTGTATCGACGCTGAGATGCGCGGCGAACCTCGCCGGCGATCGCGCCAGCTGCGTCGCGAGGCGGTTCGCACGTCCTGGCGAGTTTTTCCCTTGGTGCGCGACCGCACAGACAGGCGCGATGGCCGGCGTATGGTGCGGTCGTGACGACACTGCCAGTTCCTGCGCCGTCGGTGCCGATCGACATCGAGTTTCCGCTCAAGACACGCGGCAGCGGCGCGACCGGCGCCGAGCGAGTCACCGCCGTGACGAACGCAGCGATCGAGAGGCTGACCTCGATCGCCCTGCCGCCGCGCGTGCCCTTGCCGTTTCTGGCCGAACGACTGCTCTCGGCCGAAGCTCCGTTCGGGCTCGAGGTCGAGGTCAAGTCGGAAGAGCGCGTCGTCGGCACGTGGAAGATCGAAGTCAATCCGCGCGACGGCGGCGGTGCCTACGTGTCACAGGCCAAGGCAAACCTCTACGTGTGCGCCTCGGGCCGCGGCGACGCTCGCGCCACCGGGGCCTTTCTGGTCGTTCGCCAATGGTGGGTGCGCGTGTCCGACCGGGAGCAGCTCGAGCAGCTCTACAAGAGTCTCAGCGTCGCCGCGCTCGAGCGGCTGGACTCCCTGCTCGGAGGCGTGCCCGACGAAACGGGCGAGTCCCGTGAATGCGTGCTGTTCCTGGTGGACGGACGACGCCACGATCGAAAGCTCTTCAGTCTCGATCGGCTGCAGCGCCGGCTGCTGGCGGATCTCGAAGGCCATCACGCAATCGCGGGCATCGAGCTGAGCGTGGCTCACGGTCACGGAACCGGCACGCGGCCGAGTGCGGCCTTCGCATCGACGCTGCCCGCGCCGATGTCGAGCGGGGACCCGGGGGCGGGTTCGGGCGAGCACCCACTCGCGACCGCACCGCCGGCGCGGACCTCGCTGATCGGCGAGGTCTTCATCCGCGAGACCGTGTCGACGGAGAACGTGCGCTGGAATCGTCGCGCATCCGACCGTGTCGACGCCATGCTGCGACCAGCCGCTGCGACGGCGCTGGCGACCGTCCCGCCCGCACCGATCGCGACTGCCAGCACGGCAGCGGACGGTGTCGTCCCGCCTGCCGACCTGACGTCGAATCCTAGGGAGCTGTCCCGCTAGCAGATCGGCGGGCAGCACACTAGGTGCCCGTGCGCTCCGTGACGATCACCGTCCAGCGTCGGTTGCCGACCCGCACCAGGACCTGTATCGGCAAGGCGCCGGCCGGAGCCCCGGAGACCGAGAAGGTCCGGGTCGCCGGCGCGTAGCGCAGCCATGACGGCAGGCGCTCGCCGTTGACCAGCGTCACCTGGACGACGTCTCCGGCTTCCGAGGCCACCTCGGCCGGCAGGGGAAAGCTGAAGCCCCGGCCCGACGAGACGATGGCGCTCGGCACGGTCACCGTGACGATGCCGCCCTCGCTGCTGGTCGCGCCACGCACCAGCGACACGGTGATGTTGTCGCTGGATCCGCTCACGGCCGATCCGCTGCCGCCGATCGCCCGATCGGCCAGGACGGCGGCGACGGTGGCCGTGCCGGCCGCGACGCCCGCGTTGGTTCCGGGCGCGCCACGGGTGCTCGTCGTGTTACCGGTACCTGTCGTGCCACCGGTGCTCGTGGTGCCACCGGTGCTCGTCGAACCGCCGGCGCCCGTCGTGCCATCGGTGCTCGTCGAGCCGCCGCCGCCCGTTGTGCCATCGGTGCTTGTCGTGTCACCGGCATTCGTTGACGTGCCGCCGCCGAAGCCGACCGGCAGGGTCAGGTCGATCAGGGAAGCCGGCGGCGTCGCTACCGACGGAACCAGCACGGGCGGCAGGACCGGAGGCAGCGACCAGACATCGGCGTAGGCGGTGATGTCACCCGCCGTCGCAGCGACGGTGTTGGTCAGGACGTAGTTCCCGCGATCGACGCCGCCGTCGATCCGGATTCCGCCGACCAGGATCGGCTTGGCCAGGCCGACGATCGGGTCGATGAAGGTCGCCGTCGCATAGCCCAGCGAAAGGTCGTCGCCGGCATAGCGGTTGTCGGTCAGGGTCACCGCTGCGAGCGGAGTGCCGTCGACCAGCTTGGGCAGGCCGACCGCGCCGACCGTCAGGCCGGCCGGCGTGATGGTGCCGGTGGTCGTCATGCTCGGCGCGACGGTGTAGTTCCCCGCGTCGGCGCCGCTGATAGCGATCCCGCTCACGTTGACCGCCTTGCCGATGCCGGCGTTCTTGTCGGCGAAGGCGGCGTCGAGATAGCTCAGGGTCACCGTGTCGCTGCCCAGTGGCGCGTCGGTCATGGTCACCGTCACATCCGTGGTCGCGTCGTAGCCGCGCGCCTGGGTCACGGCGCTCACCGCGAGCGCCGCCCTGGCGATGTCGGCCGTCGTGCTGGCCGTGGTGTTGAAGTTGTAGTTGCCGGCGTCGGTGCCGCTCACGCCGATGCCGCCCACCGACACCGTCTTGCCGTTGCCGGCGTTCTTGTCGCCGAAGGTCGCGCCGCTGTAGGTCAGGTTCAGCGTGTCGTTGCCGAGCCGGTTGTCGACCAGGGTCACGGTCGCCGCAGTGCCGGCGTCGTAGACCTTGTCGACGCCGACCGCGCCGACGACCAGGGTGGCCTTGCCGATGTCGGCCGTCGTCGTCGCCGTGGCATTGGCGCTGTAGTTGCCGGCGTCCGCGCCCGACAGCGTGATGCCGCCGACGTTGACGACCTTGCCCAGGCCCGCGTTCTTGTCGGCGAAGCCGGCAGTCGCGTAGCCAACGCCGACCACGTCACCCGCGAGCGGCGTTTCGGAGAGCGTCACGGTGGCCGCGGCGCTGGCGTCGTAGATCTTGTTGTTGCCGCTGACGGTGACGACGAGCGCCGCCTTCGCGATGTCGGCTGTCGTCGTCGCGGTGCCGGCAAAGCTGTAGTTGCCTGCGTCGACGCCTGTCACGGCGATGCCGCCGACGGTCACGGTCTTTCCGGTGCCCGCGTTCTTGTTGGCAAAGGCGGCAGAGCCGAAGGAGACGACGAGCAGGTCGCCAGCGATCCGGTTGTCGCTCAGGGTGGCGGTCGCCGCGGTGGTCGTGTCGTAGACCTTGTTCTGCGCCGTCGCGTTGAACAAGAGCGCGGCAGGCGTGATGTCGGCCGTGCTCGTCGAGGCGCTGCTCACCAGGCTGTAGTTGGCGGCGTCGATGCCGCCGAGCACGAGGCCACCGATCGCTACCGTCTTGCCGATGCCCGCGTTCTTGTCGTTGAAGACAGCGCTGGTCGCCACGGCGGTGAGCTGATCGCCGGCCAGCATGCCGACGAAGCCCTGCGTGCCGCTGACCAGCGTTGCCGCGGTCGTGCCGTCGTAGACCTTGTTGGCGGCTGTGACGCCCGTGACCTGGGTGATCGTTGCTGGCGTGATGTCGGCACTGGTCGTGACCGCGGTGCCGATGGTGTAGTTGCCGGCGTCGACGCCGTTGACGACGATGCCGCCCACCGTCACCGTCTTGTTCGCGCCTACGTTCTTGTCGCCGAAGCTCGCCGAGCCGTAGCTCAGCGTCAGCACGTCGGCGCCTTGCGGGTTGTCGGTCAGCGTCACCGTCGCGGTGGTGGTCGCGTCGTAGACCTTGTCGACGCCGACGGCGCTGACGACGAGCGTCGCCTTGCCGATGGTGGCGAACGTCGCTGCCGTCGTGTTCACGCTGTAGTTGCCGGCATCGGTGCCGCCGAGGGCGATGCCCGAGACGCCGATGAACTTGCCGGCGCCGACGTTCTTGTCGAGGAAGGCAGCGGTCGAAGACACGGTCAGGGCGTCGCCCGCGATGCGGTTGTCGCCGAGGGCGACGGTGGCGTTCGTCGTCGCGTCGTAGAGCTTGTCGACGCCGACCGCGGAGACGTTCAGCGCGCGCGGCGTGATGCTGGCGGACAGGCCCGCCGGCTGCACCAGGACGTAGTCGTAGGCGTCGCTGCCGGTCAGCGAATAGCTGCCGCCGACGATCGCCTTGTTGCTGCCCACGTCCTTGGTCACGAAGGTGCCGGTGACCGATGCGAGCTGCACGTTGTCGCCACCGTAGATGCCGGTGAGCACCGCCGCAGAGGTATTGGTGTTCGCGGTCAGCGTGCCGTCATAGACCTTGTCGACCGCGATCACGCCGGCGACGTTGAGGGTCGCCGGCGTGATGCTGGCGTTGCTCGAGGCTGCGGTGCCGACGACGTAGTTCGTCGCCAGTCCGCCGTTCGTGCCGTTGACGAGCGCGACGCCGGAGATGGTCACGGCCTTGTCGGTGCCGACATTCTTGTCCGCGAAGGTCGCTCCGCCGCCGTACACGCCGGTCACGGTCTCGCTGCCGACGAAGCCGGTCAGCACGAAACTCTGCAGCGTTGCCGCAGTGTTGCCGTTGTAGACCTTGTCGGCCACGGTGGCGGCGAGGCCGAGCACCTTCGGCGTGATGGTCGCGGTGGCGCTCGCCGTGGTGGCGACGTTGTAGTTCGACGCCAGGCCACCGTTGCTGCCGTCGACCAGGGCGATGCCGCCGATCGTCACGGCCTTGCCGACACCCGCGTTCCTGTCGAGGAAATTGGTGCTGCCCACTGTGGCGCCGAGGGTCTCGCTGCCGACGAAGCCGGAGAGGCCGTAGCTCGACAGCGCGCCCAGCGTGCCGCCGTCGTAGCTCTTGTCGGCGACCGAGCCGGTGAAGACCAGTTGCGCCTTGTTGATCGTGCTGGTCGTGTTGTCGGCGTAGCTGACGCTGTAGTTGCCTCCGCCGTTGCCGTCGGCCAAGGTCACGCCGCTCGCGCTGACGGCCTTGTTGCCACTGCCCGCATTGGCGTCGGTGAAGGCGAAGCTGCCGCCGCTCAGGCTGTCGAGCGCGTTGCCGTTGCTGGCGTTGTTGAACAGCGTGCCGGCGACCACGGTCGCGGTGCCCGCGGCCGAGAGGTTGCCGTCGTAGGTCTTGGCGACATTGCCAGAGGCCACCGTGATGCTCGCCGGCGTGATCGTGCTGGTCGTGTTGTTGGCGTAGCCGACGGTGTAGTTGTTGCCGCCGTTGCCGTCGTTCACCGTCACTCCGCCGGTGGTCACGGTCTTGTTGCCACTGCCGGCGTTTGCATTCGTGAAGGCGAACGTTCCGCCGGTCATGCTGTCGCTTCCGAACAGCTGCGTCCCGCTCACCGCCACGGCCGCGCCGCTCGCTGCGAGCGTGCCGTTGTAGGTCTTGCTGACATCGCCGGCGGCGAGGGTCAGCCCGGCGCGGCCGATCGTCAATGCGCCGTTCACGTAGGTGATCGCGTAGTTGCCCGAGCTCAGGCCGCCCGGCGTCAGCACGTAGCTGCCGGCGTTGCGCGCGCCCTGCGAGCTGCCGGAGTAGGCGGCTGTGCCGGCGAGAACGCTGGCGTCCTCGCCGTTGGCGAAGGCGCTGAAGCTCACGCCGGCGCCGCCGCTGTAGAGCGTGCCGTCGTAGGTCTTGCTCGCCCCGGTCGCGGTGACCACCAGGGCAGCCCGGCCGATGGTGAAGGCAGTCGCGTTGGCCACCGCCTGCGCGAAGCTGTAGTTGCCGGCCGTGTAGCCGCTGCCGTTGACGGCGTAGCTGCCGGCATTGCTGGTCACGGTTGCCGGTGTCGTCCAGCCGACGCTGCCGCCGAGCACCGAGATGTCCTGGCCGAGCTTGAAACCGCTGACGCCGCCGCCGAACGACGGGTCGGTCGCGCCATAGAGGCGCGATGCGGCGTTCGCCGTGTAGGTCAGCACGGCTTGCGTCACCGTGTAGGCGACGCCGTTGGTGTCGGCCACCAGCGTGTAGTTCGAGGTCAGGCCGCCGGTGTAGCGAAAGCTGTAGGCGCCGGCGTTCATCGTGTTGGAAAGCGCGCCGCTGTAGCTCGCGGTGCCGCCGTTGATGACGTTGCCCGCATTGTCTTCGCTGTCGACCAGGCCGGCGCTGATGGTGTAGGTGAGCGTGCCGGTCGGCGTGTCGCCGTAGACCTGCGAAGGCGTGCCGCTGATGGCGGCGCCGACCGTCAGCGTCGAGGCGGCGGCGCTGTACACGAAGCCGTTGCCGCTTTCGGTCACCGCGCCGGGCAGGTAGCTCGCATAGGTGCTGCCGTAGTGGCGGAACGCCGAGGTCAGGCCGCCCTTGACGGTGTGCGCGCCGGCGACCAGGTCGGGCGTGTCGCTGTAGACCAGCCAGCGCTTTCCGGCACCGACGATGAGCGCCGTGCTGTCGGAGTCGTTGATGAAGTTGCCGGCGCCTTCGGTCGACGCGACGACGTTGCCCGTGTCGGCCTGCAGATGGCTGCCGCTGTTCAGCGTCAGGTCGCCCGACGTGCGCACCGAGAGGTCGCCGGCCAGCGTGCGCACGATGCCCGAGACGCCGAGGCCGCCGGCCGAATCGACCAGCTGCAGGCCGGTGCCGGCGGTCGATGCCGCGAGCGATCCGATGGTGTTGGCGCCGTTCGTCAGCGTGACCGCACCACCGGCGTTCGCGTTCAGCGCCGCCACGTTGAGCAGCGCGCCCGATTGCGTCAGGTTGCCCGTGCCGCCGGCGGTGAGGCTCACGTTCGCGCCGCCGGCATCGAGGCCGGCCACCGCGACGTCGTTGGCGTCGACATAGCTGATCGCGTTGCCGGCCGAGGTCACGGCGATGCTGCTGACGTCGTTGGCGACGTTGTTCAGCGTCACCGGTCCGTTGGCGGAGAGGGTCAGCGTCGGCGTCGTGATCGGGCCGGTCTGCGCCAGGCCGCCGGCAGTCGTCAGCTGCAGGCTGGTCGTCGCCAGCGCGTTGCCGATGGTCGTGAGGCCCGCGTCCGAATTCGTCACGCTGACCGTGGTGCCGCTCAGCTGCAGCGTGCCGAAGTGGTTGCCTGTGTTGTCGAGGACGATGCCGAGGCTGCCCGCGCCGGACGCTTCCGCGGTGAAGCTGGCGACGCCGGCCACCGAGATCGACGTGCCTGCGCTCTGCACGATGCCGGTCTGCAGGTCGGCGCCGAGCACGATGGAGGGCGGGCTCGCGCTCACCGAGATGCTGCCGGTGATGTTGTTGCCGGCGTTGTTCAGCACGATCGCGTCACCTGTCACCAGGGCGCTGCCGAAGGCGCGGTTGGTGCGCTCGCTGATCACCGTGAGGTTGCCGCTGTCGCTGCGATCGCCGAGCGTGATGACGCCCGACTGACGCAGGACGGCCGTGTTCGTCGTCGGCAAGGTCGTGACGCCGCCGATCAGGTTGCCGGCCCCGCCGAGGACGATGCTCGAGCCCGTCACGGTGAGGTCGCCGCGCACTTGCAGCGTCGCACCCGCTGCCTGCGACACCGGGTCGCCGGTGGCCGTGAGCACGTAGTTGCCGCCGACGAAGGTGTTGCCGATGCTGGTTGCCGCGGCGCCGGAGTTGTCGATGGTCACGTCGCCCGCGGCGACGGTGGTCACGACATCGAGATTGCCGCCGATGGCGAGCGGCGCCGATTGCGTGACGACGCCGGTCGAGGTGAGCGAGACGTTGCCGGTCGCTGCCAGGGCGCCGCTGAAGTTGATGCCGCCGCTCGATGCGACTGTCAGGTTCTTCGTGATGGTCGAGGCGCCGATGTCGGTCGCCGCCGCTTCCGTCACCTGCACGTTGCCGCCATTCAGCACCAGCGTGCCGAAGGTGTTGCCGGCGTTGTTCAGCACGATGTCGCGCGTGCCGGCGTTGAGCGTGACCGGCGCGCTGCCGAGGTTCCACGCGGCAGAACCGAGCTGGCTGATGTCCAGCGTATTGCTCAGGCTGAGCGACGTCGGCGATCCGTTGATGCCGACCGCGCCGAACGCATTGGCGCCGTTGGCCAGCGTGATCCCTTGACCTGCCGCGTACAAGGTGAGCGCGCCCGAGGTCACCGAGCCGCCACTCTGCGTGATGCCACCGCCGCCGTTCAGCGTCAGCGGCGTGCCGGGCGCGTTGAGCACGCCGGCCACGTCCAGCGACCCGGTTCCCGAGCCGCTGCCGATCGTGAGGCTCGAGAGCGTGCCGATCGGCAGCCAGGCCAGCTCGGCCGCGGTGAGGTTGAGCTGCGTGCCAGGCGCCGTGCTGCCGCCGACGACGACGTTGCGGCTGCCCGTGAACGGCTGCATGACCAGGCTGCCCGAGCCCGTGACCGCGCGCGAGAAGTTGATCTCGTCGCCGGTCAACGTCATGTTGTTGGCGTTGAAGCTGGTCAGGTTGTTGAAAGCCAGCGCGCCGGTGCCGGCGTTCATCGTCAGCGCGGTGCCCGAGGCGGGCGCCACGTCGACCAGGTTGTTGAAGGCGATGCCGACGCCGCCGAGGTTGCCGGTGACCGTGATCGTGCCGGTGTTGTAGACCTGCGGCCCGTTGATCGTGAAGGCAGGCAGCGTGATGCCCGACGTGCTGTTCACCGTGAGGCCGGTCAGCGCGCTCTGCAGCTGGCCGAGGCCGGCGACCGAGCCGCCGCCGAGGTTCAGCGTCAGCGTCTGGTTGCTGCCGACGGCGCCGCCGAAGGTCAGCGCGCCGTTGCCGGTGCTGAGCGTGAGGTTGTTGTCGACCGAGAGCGTGCTGTCGAAGGCGATGTTGCCGCCGCCGCTGTTGATGGTCGACGCGCCCGACACCGACACCGGCGTGACGAATTCGATCGGGTCGTTGGTGGTGCTGAGGTTGACGCCGATGTTGGTCGGGCCGCCGGCCGCATTCACCGTCAGTGCGTTGAAGGTCGACGGCGCGGTGATGAAGCTCACGTCGCCCGTGCCCTGCGCGTTCAGGCCCAGCGTGCCGGTGATGTTCTGGCTCTGCGTCTGGGTGATGCCGTTGACGTGGATCCAGCCTGCGCCGGTCGTGTCGAGGTCGACGCCGCCCGAGCTGCTGATGCGCGACAGCTCGCTCCCGGTGATCGTCATCTGGCCCGCGGCATCGACGCCGCCGAGCGAGATGTTACGGCCGTTGCTGGCGATCAGCGTGGTCACGCCGTTGCCCGACGAGAGCGTGCTGTTGCCCTGCAGGTCGAGGTCGGCGGCGCGGATCGTCAGCGAGTTGTTCGAGGCCGTCAGCGACACACCGTTGAGCAGGATGAACGAACCCGCGCCGTCACCGTCTGAATCGGCCGTGAAGGAGACCGGCGCGTTCAGCGTGCGGCTCTGGTTGAGCGTGATGTTGTCGAGCGCGGTGAAGCTCTGGTTCGCGTCGCCGACCGTGCTGATGCCGGGCAGCGTCAGGTCGAAGCCCGAGACCGTGATACCGGTGAGCGGCGTGACGCCGCCGACCACGCCGCCGAGCACGACGTTGCCGCTGCCGGCGGTGAGCGTCAGGTCGTGCGCGCCGTTGATGCTGCTGGTCGCGCCCGAGAAGGTGATGTTGCCGCCGGTCGAGGCGATGGCCGAATCGGCCGTCAGCGTGGTCGGCCCGGTGACGGTGACGGCGCTGTTCGTGGTCGTGAGCGTGCCGCCGAGCGCGACGCCGCCGGCGCCTGTCCAGGTCTGCGCGCCGGAGGTGGTGGCGCTCGCCGCGGCAACGGTGTTTCCGCTTGCCGCGATCGTCGTCAGCGCTGTCGTGCCGCCGACCGTGCCGTTGAAGCGAAGCGCGCCGCTGCCGGCGTTGGCCGTGATGCTGTGCGCGCCGTCGACGCTGCCGCCGAAGGTCAGGCCGAGGCCGTTGAAGGCGACGTTGGCGCCCAGCGTCATGTTCTCGTTGTAGGTCTGCGCGCCGCTCGTCGTCACCGCCGTCGTGTTGACGACGACGGTGCCCGGCGCATCGGTGGTGAGGCTGGTCAGCGCCGTCGTGCCACCGACGATGCCGGCGAAGGTGGTTGCGCCGCTGTCGTTCACGACGAGCGTGTTCGCGCCGTTGAGCGTGCCGTTGAAGCTGACGTTGACGCCGCTCAGCGTGTCGGCCGTGCCGACGGTCACCGCGTCGTTGTAGGTCTGCGCAGCGGTCGTGCGGATGCTGCCGCCGTTGATCGCGGTCGTGCCGCCGGCGTCGGTGGTCACGCTCGTGAGCGCAGTCGTCGCACCGACGGTGCCGCCGAAGGTGGTCGTGCCGGTGCCGGCGTTCACGGTCAACGCCTGCGCGCCGTTGACGGTGCCGTTGAAGTTGACGGCCGCGTTCTGCGTCGTCACCGTGACCGCGCCGGTGGCGAGCGTCACCGGGCTGTTGAAGTCGATCTGCCCGGTTGCCGGCGTGGCGATGTTGCCGACCGCGCCGTTGACGGTGATGCCGCCTGCGGCCGTGAAGGCCATCGGTCCGGCCACCGCGAGGCCGGTGCCCGGCAGGCTCAATGTCTGCGCCGTGATGTTGAGCGCCGTGAGGCTGGACGTGAAGCCGATCTGGTCGAGGCCGGTCACCGTGCCCGCGCCGCCGAGCAGCGCGTTGAGCGTGAGGTTCTGTGCGCCCGAGACCGCGCCGCCGAAGGCGAGCGTGCTGCCGTTCGAGGCGATGCTGACCGGACCGCCGGTGAGAGCGAGGCCGCCGTTGAAGGCGATGCCGTCGAAGCTGCTGATGGTGTCGCCCGTGCTGCCGCCAGCGGTGACGAGTCCGTTGAAGGTCGAGCCTGTGTCGCCGTTGCCCAGCGTCACGTTGTTGTTGAAGGCGACCGCGCCCGCTGCCGTGAGGCCGGAACGCGCCTGGACCGAGCTCGCGAACGTGGTCGCACCCGTGCCCTGCAGGATCAGGGCCGCACCTGTGCCGTCGCCGAGCGGCGCCACTGCGCCGACCGCGCCGGTGAAGGTCTTGGTGCCCGTGCCCGAGCTCACCGTCAGGTCGTTGGCGCCGTCGACGGTGCCGGCAAACACGACGTTCGAGTTGCTGCTCGACACGGTGGCACTCGCACCCATCGTGACGGGGCTGTTGAAGGTGATCGCGCCAGCCGCCGTGCTGGTCACGTTTCCGGAAATCGTGATGCTGCTGCTGCCGCTCGCGGTATAGCTTTGCGGCCCGGCAATGCTGACGCCGCCCGAGGGAATGGTCGGGCTCAGCGCGGTGACCGTCAGGCTCGTCAGGTTCGTGCCCATGCGGTCGAGGCCGGCGAGCGAGGCGGTGCCGGCATCGAGCGTCAGCGCATAGGGTCCCGAGACCGTGCCCGCCGTCTGGAAGGCGAGCGGTGCGTTGTTGGAGGTGATCGTCGACGGGCCGTTCTGGAGCACGACGCCGCCGTTGAAGGTCATGCCGTCGTAGCCCGACAGGTTCATGCCGCCGATCTTGCCGAGCGTCACCTGTCCGGCGAAGACCGTGGCGGCGTTGCCGTTGGCAAGCGTCACGCTGTCGTTGAAGACGACCGGGCCGGTGATGGCCAGGCCGTTGTTGGCACCGAGCGTGCTCTCGAAGAGGGCACCGCTCGAGGTGATCTGCAGCGCCGCGCTGGCGTCTCCCGTGGCACCGAGCGCGCTGACCGCGCCGGTGAAGTCGACCGCGCCGGTGCCGGCGTTGACGTTGAGCTGGTTGGTGCCACCCGCCACCGTGCCGTGGAAGTTGATCGCCGAGTTGGTGGACTGCACCGCCAGGTCGGCGCCGAGCGTGACCGGGCTGTAGAAGTCGATCGCGCCGGCGGCTGTGCTCGTGACGCCCGCCGTCAGCGTGATGCCGCCACCACCCGCGGTGTAGCTCTGCGCTCCCGCGATGCTCATCTGCGGCAGCGACAGTGCCGCACCGGTATTGATCGTCAGCGAGGTGCTGCTGGCATTCACGTTCGACAGGCCCGTCACTGTGCCGGAGACCGAGGCCAGCGTCACGTCGTTGGCGCCGATCGTCACACCCGATGTGCCACCGACCACGCCGACCGCGAACGTTCCGCTGTTGGTGAAGGCGAGGTCGCCGCCCGAGAACCCCGCCGCCAGCGTCGAGACGTTGTTGGCGACGTTGGTCAGCGTGGCGCTGCCGGTGCCGATCAGGCGCAGTGAAGGCGCGGTGATGGCGCCGCTCTGCGTGATCGCGCCGCCGGCCGTCACCGTCAGCGTGCCGCCGCTCGCCACCGTGGAGGTGCCGAGGACGATGCCGTCGATGTCGGCGATGTCGGCATTCGACGCCGAGACGATGGCCACGGTGCCGAAGTTGCTTGCCGGGTTGGCGTTGAGCACGATCGGGTTGGCGCTGCCCGCGGTCAGCGTCGTCGTGCCGGGAATGACCCAGGCGCCGCCGTCGGTGATGCCGGCGGCGCGCGCCTCGGTCACCGTCGCGTTCTGCGCCGTCAGCGTCAGGTCGCCGAGCTGGTTGCTCGCCTGCGAGAGCAGGATGTCGTGCGTGCCGGCATTGAGCGTGAAGGGCGCCGTCGCCTGCACCCACGCCGAGGCCTGCGTGATGTCGTCGTTTTCGCTGATGCTCACCGCGCTCGGCGTGCCTGCGATGGCGATGGCGCCCAGCACGTTGCTCGCGTTGGTCAGCGTGATCGCGTTGGCGGTGGCGTTCAGCGTCGTCGTGCCGGTCGTCGCCCAGGCGCCGCCTTGGGTGATCGCGTCGTTCTCGGTGATGCTCACGACGCCGCCGGTCACGGTCAGCGCACCCATGATGTTGGAGGCGTTGGTCAGCGTGATCGACTTGCCGTTCTCGGCCTGCAGCGTCACCGGCACGCCGGCCAGGACCCAGGCGCTGCCCTGCGTGATCGGATCGTTCTCGGTGATCGATACCGACGTCGGCGTGCCGTTGGTGGTGTTGATGTTGACGGCGCCGAGCACGTTGCCGCTGGTGGTCAGCGTGATCGCGTGGTTGCGCGCGTCGAGCGTCACCGGCGCGGCGCCGACGTTCCAGGCCGTCGCCTGCGTCAGGTCGGTGTTGTCGGTGATCAGCACGCCGGTCAGCGTGCCGCCGTTGCCGACGACCGAGACCGGGCCGAGCTGGTTGCTCAGATTGTCGAGGGTGATCGACTTGCCGGTGGCGCTCGAGACGACCAGGTTGGTCGGACCGGTCGTGACCCAGCCGGTGTCGCCCGAGCTGTTCCAGCTCGTGCTGGGCCCGTCGGTGATGCTGGCGTTCTCGGTGATGGTGACGTTGGTCGCCTTCACGTACAGGTCGCCGAGCACGTTCGCGGTGTTGCCGAGCGTGACGTTGCCGCCGCCCGAGGTCGCGCCAGTGCTGTCGTAGGCGACCAGGCGAAGGCTGGTGCCGCTCGCGGTCGCGGTGTTCCAGGCGCCGGTGCCGCCAGCATCGGTGATCGCATCGGCCGAGCCGCTGGTCTTGGCGTAGATCGTGACGGTGTTCGGCAGCGCCTGGGCATTGAGCGCGGTCGTGGCGCCCAGCACCTGCAGCGGGCCGAACACATTGTTGGCGTTGTTGAGGTTGATCGAGTAGGCGCCGCCGTCGACCTTGGTGGTTCCGTGCACCGTCCAGGCGCTGCCTTCGGTCATGCCGAAGTAGCTGTCGGAGTCTTCCTTGATCGTGACCGCACCGGCGCTGCCCGCGCCCGTGTTGATCTGGGTGACGGTGACGCCGCCGAAGACGTTGCCCGACTGGCCGAGCGTGATCGCCTGGTCGTTCGAGGTCGTCAGCGAGACTGCGTAGCGAGCCGAGTTGGTGCCGCCGTTGGTGGTGTAGAAGCCCCAGGCCGAGGCCTGGGTGATCGGATCGTTCTCGCGGATCGTCACGGCACCGACGTTGCTCATCGCCAGGTTGCCGAGGACGTTGCCCGAATTGGGCAGGTTGACGCCGCTGGTGAAACTGGAGAGCGTCGTCGTGTTCGTCGAAGGCGAACCCGTGACCACCGAAGTCGCGGCGTTCTGGCCCAGCGCGTAGCCGAAGTTGCGCGACGTGAGGCTGAGCGATCCGGTGATGGCGATGTTGTCGAGCACGAGGCTCGTCCACGGATTGACCGTCACGTTGTTCGCCGCCTGGATCGCCAGCACGTTCAGCACGTCGGCGCCGCCGGTGAAGGTGATGTTGTTCGCACCTGCATTGAGCGTGAAGGTGCCGGGGATGCTCAGGGTGTTGCCGACGTCGCTGATGTTCCCGCCGGCGGTGACGCCGTAGTTGTTCGTCACGCCCTGGTTGTAGCCGGGCGCATAGAGCACGACCGCATTGGTGTCGACCAGCGTGACATTGCGCGCGCTGGTGTTGGCGATGCCGAACTGGTTGAAATCGTTCGCGGCGTTCGACATCACGATGTCGCCCGTCGAGGCCACCGCCAGGATCGTCGAGCCGCCGACCACGATCGCGCCGGTCTCCGAGAGCGTGTTGCCGGGCGTCGTCGCCGTGTTGGCGATGCTCGGTGCGTTGACCTTGAGGTTGCCGGTCACGGTCATGCCCGGCAGGGCGACCGCGGGCGCGTTGTCGTAGCGCAGGTAGACGTTGCTCAGCGTGCCGACCGAGGTCAGCCCCGCCAGCACCGAGGCCGATGCGTTGGTGTCGCGCACCTGCACTTCGTTGAAACCGGTGTTGCTGTTGTTGCGCGCCAGCGTGATGCCGCCGCTGAACAGGTTCGACTGGCCGGCGCTGCCGCTGAAGGGGTCGCTCGAGCCGAGGTAGAGGCCGATCTGCGCGCTGGCGTTGTTGGCGGTCAGCGTCGTTGCGCCGTTGACGGTGATGGCGGAGTAGCCGTCGCCGTTCGACTGGCCGGTCTGCGTGATGTTGCCGCCTGCCGTCAGGTTGAAGCTGCCGTAGGCGTGGGTGAAGTAGCCGCCGCCGCAGCTGCCCGGGCCGCAATAGAAGCCGAAGTTGATGGCGTTGGTGTCGACCAGCGTCACGTTGTTGGCCGACGGGATGTAGATCGACGAGAAATTGTTGGCAGCACTGTCGAGCGTGATGTCGTTCGCCGCGCCCGCCGTCAGCACGGTCTGCCGGCCGACCGTGAGCGTGCCGGTGTCGGTGATGGCGCCGGTGGTGTTGACGGTCAGGTCGACGCCGACCGCGCTCGTACCGAGGCTCACCGCACCCGTCGCCTGCACCGACATGTAGTTGGCGGTGGTCGAGGCCGTGGTGACGGCGCCGCTCGACGTCGTCAGCGAGACGGAAGTGCCTGCAGTCACCGGCCCGGTGACGATGGCGCCAGCGGCCTGCACGGTCAGCGAGGAGCCCAGCGTCGCCGAGCTCACCGTGATGGCGCCCGAATCGCGGATCGTCGCGTAGCCACCCGTGCCGGAACCGCCGACGGAGGGCACGCTCAGGGTCAGGCCGCCGCCGAAGTGGTTGGCGGCGTTGCTCAGGTTGACGTACGGATCGGCGTAGCCGAAGCCGCCGTTGGCGGCGGTGAAGCTGGCTGCGCCGGCGACCTGCACCGAGCCGGTCGAGGCGATCGGCCCGACGCTGGTCTCGGTCAGCGTGCCCGAGACACTGGTGGTGGCGAACTGCACGGCATTGGCGTCGTTGAGCAGCACGTTGCCCGCGGTCAGGCCGATGATGTTGAAGTCGGTGTTCGCGCCGTTGAGGGTGACGTCGCCGCTGCCCACGCTGATGCTGGTGGTGCCGCGCACGACCACGTTGCCGGCGGTGCCGACGCTGCCGAGCGTGTTCGTCACATTGCGCGCCGAGTTCGCCGTGATCGTCAGGTTTCCGGTGAGGTCGGTCTGGCCGAGGTCGATCGCGCCGCTGACGGCGCCCGCGGTCGGGCCGTTCTGCGTGACCGTCAGGCTCGCCGCGGCGACGTGACCGGTGCTGATCGCGCCCGAGGTCCCGGCGAACGTGCCCATCGTGATCGATGCCGCGCCGTTGCCCGCGTCGATGACGCTGTTGTTGACGAAGGCTGCCGTTCCGCTCTGCCGATTGGCAGGCGTGGCGCCCGAATCGTTCGCGGTGAAGCTGATGTTGCCGTTGTCGGAGATGACGCTGGCGTTGACGGTGATGCTGCGACCGGCCTGAAACGTCAGCGCGCCGCCGTTGCCGGAGCCGTTGGCCGAGATGATCGCGTTGTCGATCGTCAGGTCGTTGTTGGCCTGCAGCGTGACCGCGGTGCCGGCATTCGTGATCGCGGTGATCGTGTTCGGATCGATCGTGCTGTCGCTGCTGCCGTTGGTCGCGAACGCCAGGGCGTTGGCCGACAGCGTCGCGCCGCCGCCGCTGGCGACGATGATGTTCAGCGGGTCGAGCAGCAGGGTTCCGGCCGCGCCATGCGGCGCGCTGGCGTCGACGCTGCCGACGAAAGCGAGCTCGCCCTTGCTCGATACTTCGACGAAGCCGCCGGCGCCCGACGTGCTGCCGCCGCGCGCGGCAATGCTCCCGGCGAAGGCGGTGCGATCGTTAGACCAGACGGCGACCTGGCCGCCCGCGCCCGATACCGTCGCGCTGGCATCGATGCTGGCGCCGCTCGCCATGACGGTCTGCAGCGCGTCGGCGATCGACGGGTCCGTGCCATGAAAGCCGCCGCCCACGAAGACGTCGCCGCCGCCGGTGGCGCCGGAAGCATCGATGGCGCTGCTGTCGAACAGGCCGACCCGCTCCGCCGTCAACCCGATGTTGCCGCCGCGGCCGCGGCGGCCCGAGGTGCGCAGGGTCGTCGTGCCGAGCAGGGCCAGCGTCGGTCGGTCGGGCGTGTCGGGTTGCTCGGGCGCGTTCAGCGGCGCCTGGCCACCTTCGATCCGGATGCTGCCGCCACCGCGGTTGCCCGATGCGTCGACGACGGCATCTTGCAGCGTCACGTTGCGACCTGCCGTGATGGCGACGTTGCCGCCCTGGCCGACGTCGGCTTCGGCGCTGCTCGATGGCGCTGCGGCGGTGATGCTGCCCTGGATCGCGACGTCCTGCGCGGCCTGAAGACGCACGCTGCCGCCGTCGATACCGGAGACGTCGATCGTGCCGGTCGCGGTCTGCGTGATCGTCGTGCCGATGAGCGCGACGCTTCCGCCTGACTGGAGCGCGGCCGCATTGGCTTGCTGCGCTGCGGCTGTCGAGGTCGCGCTGATCGAACCGCTGTTGACGATCTCCGGCGCCGTGATCGCGACGCTGCCGGCCGGGCTGCCATCGGCGCCCGCGTTGGCGTTGATCGAGCCGCTGTTCTCGACGCGGTCGCTCGCCTCGAGGACGATGCGGCCGCCCTTCATCGAGAGGCCGGTCGCTTCGAGCGTTCCCGAGTTCTTCACCACCCCGCCTTGCAGACGATCGAGGGCGCGCGCCGAAAGGACGATCAGGCCGCCGGGCGCCACGACCGCGCCCTTGTTCTCGACCAGCGCGCGGATCGCCGACGGCTGCACCGTGACGCTGGCGAGACCGTGGTTGCCGTCGAAGTTGAGCGTGAAGGCTTCGCCGGCGGCCATGACGACGGTGCCGAGCCGGGCGATCACGACGCCCTCGTTGCGGACCTCGGGCGCGAGCAGGGCGATGTAGCCGCCGATGGCGGCGCGCAACGTGCCTTCGTTGACGACGCTGCCGGTCGCGCCGTCGCGCGTGAACGTGGTCTTGCCGGCCATGAAGTCGGCATCGCCGATGCCGTGCGTCGTGACTGCAAGGCTGCCGACGTCGACCGACGCGCTCTTGCCGAAGTACACGCCATTCGGATTGGTCAGGAAGACCTGGCCGGTGGCCGTGATCTTGCCGAAGATCTGGCTCGGGTTGCTGTCGAGCACCCGGTTCAGGGTTGCTGAATCCTTGTTCGGCTGGATGAAGTTGACCTGCGCGGCGCTGCCGACGTTGAAGGTGTTCCAGTCGATGATGGCGCGCTGGGTCGCCTGGGTGATGTCGAGCACCGCCGTGTCGGGCGTGCCGCTGCCCGGAGTGATCGTCGCGGTGCCGGCGACGACCTGTCCACCCTTGGGCAGCTCCTTCGGCGCCGGCGGAGCGATGCCGACGGGTGGCCCCGCAGCATGGGCCGGCAGGCCGAGGCCGAGGGCGGCGAGCAGCGGCGCCATCAAGGCCGCGGAGCGGACGCTGCGCTTGCCCTTGCCGCGTGCGTTCTCGGCGACGGCGACCCAGGCGCCCAGAACTTCGTTCCAGACCAGGCGAAAGATGCGGTTCATGCTGGCGTGTGCGCTCATGGGGTGTCGTCGGTTCAGTGGGCGGCGACCGGGGCGGTCGAGCGCTTGGCGCGGGGATTGCGCGGGGACGGGGGAAGGACGATCTGCAAGCCCTCCTGGTCGGCGCCGCGCAGGAAGGCGATCGGGTACTCGCGTGCCGCGTCGACGAACTTGGTGGTCAGCAGCGGAACGATCTGCCGACAGGAGAGAAGCGAGGACATGTCGTGCTCCGTTCGGAAGGGTTCAGAACGGCAGGCTGGCTTGCAGCCAGACGCGGGTCTTCTTCAGCGTGCCGTCCTGGTCGTTGCCGGTGACCGAAGAATTGGGGTTGTTGCCGATGCGTCTCGCCACGGTCGCCTTGACGGCCAGGCCGAAGCTCGCCACCCAGCCGACGGAGATGCCCACGCCCTTCAGGTCGTAGCGATTGACGACGGTGGCGCCGGGAATGTCGTTGTTCTCGTTGACGCGCACCGTGCCCCAGTCGAAGAAGCCGCTCGCATTGAAGTTCGCCGGCAGGCGGGCACGCGCCTCCAGGTTCAGCAGCAGGCCCTCGGAGCCGCCGGCCTCGCTGGCCGGGTAGGCGCGCACGCCTCCGGCACCGCCGAGATAGAACTTCTCCGAGGAGTCGAGGTTCTTGCCGGCGAGCTGGCCCGAGACACCGGCGAACAGCGAGAGGGCGTCGGTCAGCACCTGCTGGCGCGACGCGTTGAAGCGCAGCAGGTGGAAGTCGCCCGCGGTCCGGGTGGTGGCCGCGTCGGCGCTTTCGTTAGGCGACCCGCCGAGATCGACGCGTCCCTGCAGCAGCGTGACGCCGGCGGTGTTGGCGCCGCCCCCGCCGAGGTCGTCGAACAGGTTGCCGTAGAGCCCGAGGCTCGCGGCTTCGGTGTCGTAGCGGGTCGTCGTGACGGTGAGCGAGCTGTTGTCGAAGTGCTTGTGGTCGAACGCGAGCGACAGATAGAGGTTCTTCAGGCGCGAGCGGATCAGCGGATAGGTCGCCAGCGCGCCGAAGGTCGTCGAGTTGCCCTTGGCATCGAGCTGCTCGAACTCCGGGGTCACGACCTTGTAGGCGAGGTGCGAGGCGTTGACGCCGACGCGCCAGCCGCTGCTGCCCATCGGCACCGAGTAGGCGGCCCGTCCGTAGTCGCTGCCTTCGCTGTGCATCAGGAAGACGCTGGCCAGGTCGCCGAAGCGCAGCGGGCTGTTGAGGTTGGCGCTGGCCGAGACCCGCGCCGATCCGGTCGATCGCGCGCCGGTGTTGTCGGCGGTGACGTCGCCGCTCAACAGCGGCCCGTCGACAGGCGCGAGCACGAGGTCGGTCTCGGCCTGGTTCTGGCCTTCGCTCAATCGGCCGGTCACGCTCAGGCCGGGCAGGTCGTCGAGCAGCAGGAGGGCACGATCGAGCGAGTCGCCGTTGACGGCGCTGCCGGGCGGTTGGGCGGCCTCGACGATGCGCCTCAGGCGCTCGCCGGAAATCCGCCGGTTCTCACCTTCGAGGCGGACGGCGCCGAACCGCGCTTCGATGACCTGGATCGTGACGACGCCGCCCTCGATCTCCTGCTTCGGGAGGTAGACACGAACGATCCAGCCGGCGCGCCGGTAGGTCGCGGCCACTGCGATCGCGGCGTTCTGCAGGTCGGCAAAGCCGATCGGTCGACCGAGCAGCCCAACCACCGACGGCGCGAGCTGCTCGCTGCTCAGCAAGATGTTGCCGGCGAAGCGGAAGGCGGTCACGGTGATCGTCGCACCGCCCAGCGATTGCATCGGCGCCGGCGGCGTGAACAACGGGGCGGCCTTGGGCGGCAGGGGCACGGCCCGTTGCTGCTCTATCTGCTGGAGCAACGAGCCGGCATCGGGCGGCGCCTGGGCGGCGACGAGGCCGGGGCTCGCCAGCGCAGCGAAGCAGGCGCAGGCGATCGCTTGGCGCACAGGCGCCAGGACTGACTTGTTCACGAGAGACGTCCGAAGAATGCCGGTCTGCCGTTCGGCGACGGCGTGCGACACGAGCGACCAGACGGCGTCGACTACGACGTGCGCTCAGGCCGGGCCCAGGTGGGTGCGGGAGCTTCGGATCGATGCGAAGCAGAGGTGAGCCGCAAGCGTAGGGCGGGGGGTCCTGCAGCCGGAATACGTATGCACACGTACCCGGCGTCTATCGATCACGAAACGGTCTCGCTCCGTCCCTACACGGAGGCTTCGTCTTCGACAGACATGCGTACCAGCTCGGCCAGGCTGGCCGCCGCCATCTTCGCCATCACGCGGGTGCGGTGGACCTCGACGGTGCGAAAGCTGCCGCCCAGGTCGCGGGCGATCATCTTGCTGGTCTTGCCGACGATCATGAGCTCGAGCACTTCGCGCTCGCGCACGGTCAGCGTGGCGAGACGCCGGGCGTAGTCGCAGGTCGACGGACGCGGCGCGGGCACCGCTTCCGTCGCTGCCTTGCGCGCCAGGACCTGACGTACACGTTCGACCAGCAGCGCCGGATCGAACGGCTTCTCCAGGAAGTCGGCCGCGCCGTTGCGCATCGCGGTGACGGCTCGGGCGATGTCGGACGAGCCGGTCAGGAAGATCACCGGCATGTCGATCCCGCGCTCGTGCAGGAGCGCCTGCAACTCGAGACCGGACATTTCGGGCATCGCCATGTCGAGCATCAGCACCGCACGGGAGTGCAGATCCGCGTTGGCCAGCAGGTCGGCGGCCGATGCATAGGTCTCGACTGCCAGCCCGGCGTTCGTGAACACGTGGCGGAGCGTGGCGCGCATGAAGCTGTCGTCGTCGACGACGAGCACGGCCGGAGGCGGAGGGGACGTCGGATGTGCTTGGGGAATGGGGCTCTGCCGGTTCCAGAAGGGCATGCCTCCCGTGCAAGCCATTCTGCGCGCGGGGCCTCCCGGCGGTCCGTGCTCCAGCGCACGTAAGGAGCGTTCCCGAGCGGTCACCGCGAAGATTCGGTCACTACTTGTCGGCACAGTCCCCGGCGGTCGATAGCTGACAGTACTGGGATCGCCCTATGTTCTGCCGGGCGCGTGGCGACTACGCTTCACGGCAGGAGGAGATCGAGATCTTGCAGGCACCACCGCGCGAACTGCTGTTCGGCATCACGGGGGCCGGCGTCGTCCATCTCGCCGGCGACAACCCCGACGTCGACACGCGTTTCGCGATGGTCCGCGACGCCGGCGTCTTCGACTACTTCGACCGCACGCCACCCA
>JBDTNU010000013.1:0-26864 GCA_039933535.1 Caldimonas sp.
GTTGGCGGCCTCGGCCGCAGCCCGCGCTTCCTGGGTCTCGTTGAACAGCCGCGCGTTGCGCAGCGCCACGCCGACATTCGCTGCGATGGTCTCGAGCAGGCGCTGGTCGTTGGCGTCGAAGGCATCTTCCCGCTCGGCGTTCTGCACGCTGATGACGCCTTGCGATACGCCTTCGACGACGATCGGCACGCCGAGGTACGAGCGCGCCTGGCGCCCCAGGACCGAGGCGCCCAGCTGCTGGCTGCGGCGGCCGATGTCGGAGTCGAGGATGAGCGCCTCGCCGGTCTCGATGATCTTGCTGGTCAGGCCTTCGCCGTAGGCGATCGACGCCTGCTCCTCGCCGTACCGGTACGGGAAGTCGATCATGCCGGTGGCGCGGTCGAGCAGCGCGACGTAGGCCATGTCGGCCTTGAACACCGTGCGCACCTGCTCGCCGACCAGCTCGATCAGGGCGTCGAGATCGAGCTTGCCCGAGAGGCGCTGCGAGACCCGGTTGACGGTGTCGAGCTCGGCGGCGCGCTGCTCCGTCTCTTTCAGCAGACGCTGCGTCTCGCCGAAAAGGCGCGCGTTCTGCAGGGCCACACCCATGCTCGCGCCGATCGTCTGCAACAGGCTGATCGTCGGTTCGTCGAACGCCCACTCGCGATCACGCGCGTCGATCGCTATCGCTCCGACCCGGTGTTCCCCCATCGAGAACGGAACCAACGCCGAGCCCTTGGCCTCGGCCGTTCCCGGCGACGCAAAGAAGCCCATGTCCGCCAGCTGCTGCGGCGTCTGCATCACCAGCGGCTGACGGTCCTTCAGGAGGCAGTCGCTCCAGGGCCCGTAGTCCATGTGCATCGACTTGAGCGTGAGCCGCTGGCCAAGTTCGTACTCGTAGGGAAAATGCATCATTCCCGTGTCGAGGTCGTAGAAGCGGATGCCCAGATCGTCGTAGTGCAGGACCTCGCGCAATCGATCGCCGACCAGGTCGACGATGGACTGCCAGTCGAGCTCGGCAACCAGCCCCTGCTGGATGCTGTTGATCACCGCCAGCTCGGCGTTGCGCTGCTCGGTCTCCTTCAGCAGGCGCTGCGTTTCGTCGAAGAGTCGCGCGTTCTCCAGTGCGACACCCATCGAAGAGGCCACTGTCTGCAGCAACCGGATCTCGGATTCGCCGAAGGCGTTCTCGCGGTCGAAGCTTTCGACCTGGATGCTGCCGAGGCGCCGGTCGCCGGTGACGATGGGCACCAGCGCCGCCGACAGCGAGAGGTCCGTGCCGGGGATGAGGCTCGTGGGCACGGCCGCCGCCTGGGCGGCGTTGTTGACCACCAGCGGATCGCGTCGGGCCAGGATCTTCTGCCAGCGGTCGTCCGACTCGATCGCCTCCTCGGTCGGCGCCAAGCGCACGCCGTGCTCGAGCCCGTAAAGATGGCGTAGCGCATGGGCGCCGTGGTCGAGCCAGCTGATGTGCACGTCGTTGCTCACCAGAACGTCACGGAGCTTGTCGCCGACCATGTCGACGATGCCCTGGAAGTCGAGCGAGCCGGCCATTCCCAGCTGGATGCTGTTGATCACCGACAGCTCGGCTGCACGCTGGCGCTCGGCCTCGAAGCTCCGTGCGTTGAGCAAGGCCACGGTCATGCTCGCCGTGATGGTCTCGACCAGTCGCACCTGGTCCGCGTCGAAGGCGTCGTCGCGCTCGTGGTTCTCGAGGAACACCGCGCCCCAGGTCCGTTCGCCCGCGGTCATCGGCACGGCGACGATGCTGCGTGCCCGATCGGTGCCTTCCATGACCGGAAAGCCGATGGCGAGCTGCTCGGCTTGCGATCGCATCAGCAGGGTCTTGCGTTCGCGCAACAGGCGATCGGCGGGGGCGCCGGGGCGAGGCGTGAACGACGTCGGGGCGTCGCGCACGCCGTGCTCGTAGGAGTACAACGACCGCGTCGCGCCGCCAGGCTCGTCCTGCCACCAGATCGACAGATCGCCGGTGTCGAAGACCTCGCGCAGCTTGTCGCCGACGACGTCGACGATGCCCTGGAAATCGAGCTCCGCACTGACGGCCTGCTGGATGCTGGTGATGACGGCCAGCTCGGCGTTGCGTTGCTCGGTCTCCTTTAGCAACCGCTGCGTCTCGTCGAAGAGCTGGGCGCTCTGGAGCGCCATGCCCATCGACGTGCAGACGGTGGTCAGCAGGCGCACGTCGTCGTCGCTGAAGGCGTTCTCGCGCTCGAAGTTGTCGAGGTTGACGACGGCGATGACGCGGCCCGCGGCAACGACCGGCGCGCGCATGTAGGAGATCGGCATCTCGGTGCCCGGCACAGGGTGGTTGCCCGGCACGGTGCCGCTGTTCACAGCCACGCCGGTTCGCGTTTCGAGCATGCACAGGTTGGCCGCGCTGCGCTTGATCTGGAAGGGCGCGACGTCGGGCAGGCGATTGCCGTGCTCGTAGAAGTAGACCGGCGTGGCGACGAAGTTCGCCTCGTCGAACCAGGTGATCGAGAGGTCGCCAGTGGCGAACACCTCGCGCAGGCGGTCGCCCACCAGGTCGATGATCGTCGGCAGGTCGAGCTGCGCCACCAGCCCCTGCTGGATGCTGTTGATCACCGCCAGCTCCGCGTTGCGCTGCTCGGTTTCCTTCAGCAGACGCTGCGTCTCGGCGAACAGGCGCGCGTTTTCGAGCGCGACGCCCATGCTCGCCGCGATGGTGCCGAGGAGTCGTACCTCGCTGTCGCCGAAGGCGGCTTCGCGGACGTGGTCGTGCACGTGGATGAAGCCGAGTATCCGATCGCCGCCGAAGAACGGCACGCCCATCAGCGACAGGCATATGTCAGGGTTCGGCGCCGCGATGAGGTTTTGCGCGACCATCTCGGACTGGTCGCGGGCGATCACCGCCTGACGCGTGCGATTCATCTGCACCCAGGCGCCCTGCGGCGACGGCGGGCTCGACGGCGGATACTCGCGAATGCCGCGCTCGACCATGTAGAGGTGATGCAGCAGGTTCGCTTCGGCCTCGTGCCAGTGGATGCCGATGCTCTCGGCGTGCAGCACCTCGCGCAACTTGTCGCCGACCATGTCGACGATCGCCTGGAAGTTCAGCACCTCGGTCATGCCGCGCTGGATGCTGTTGATCACGGCCAGCTCGGCGTTGCGCTGTTCTGTCTCCCTCAGCAGCCGCTGCGTCTGGTCGAACAGGCGCGCGTTCTCGAGCGCCGTGCCCATCGCCGCGGTCACCGTGGTCAACAGCCGAACGTCGGCCTCGCCGAAGGCATGCTCGCGCTCGTGGTTCTCGAGGATGACGGCGCCGAGCACGCGGTCGCCGCCGACGATCGGGACGAACACCGCTGATCGGCTCGCGTCGGTGCCCTCGACCACCCGGAAGCCGAGCCGCTCCATCTCCGAGCGTGTGTTGGTGACCAGCACTTCGCGATCGACGAGGAAGCGGTCGTAGACCAGGCCGGGCTTGATATGGATCGGCCCATGACTCTGGCGCACGCCGTGCTCGAAGACGTAGTACGGATGCCCGGTCCGGGCCGGGCCGTCCCACCACCAGACGGCGATGTCTCCGGTGTCGAACACCTCGCGCAGCTTGTCGCCCACCAGATCGACGATGCCGCGCAGGTTCAGCTCGGCGGACATGCCTTGCTGGATGCTGTTGATCACCGCCAGTTCGGCGTCGCGTTGCTCGACCTCGAGCACGAGCGCGTCGGATGCACGCGCATCGGCCAGGGCGCTGGCCGCTTCGGCAGCCAGCCCGGCGAGACGATCGCGATCGGTGGCGCTGAAGCGACCCTGACGGCCATCGATGTCGGCGTAGAGAAAGCCGAGCCGCTCGCGCCCGGAGACCAGCGGAGCGACGACGCAGCTGCGCTGGTCGCGCGCGGCGACGCCGGACGGTCCGTGGCGCAAGCGCGCCTTGCCGGTGCGCCGCGCTTCGTCGAGCCACGGCCCGATCGCCTGCAGCAGGGCCGCGGCCTTCTCGCGTCGTGGCAAGCGCGCGGCCGCGATGCGCCGGTCGCCCGGGCCGCCCAGCACGATCAGCACGCGCCGGGCAGCGCAGAGCGCAGCGGCATTCGCTACCAGACGCTTGCAGAACGCGGCCTCGCGCGTCGATGCCAGCGCGTCGGGGGAACGCTGTCGAACGGTCATCCGCCGCGGCTCATCGAGCGCCTTTGTGCCAGCCATGCGGCCGGATTATTCGGCACGCCGGCGGCAGGACAGGCTGGCCGTCGCCAGCTCGCGGGCTCAACGGACGATCACTGCGGTGTCGGCCTGCGCCAGCAGCGAATTCGCGACCGGCGGCTCGGCCATCGCGAAGACGGTGATCAGCAGCGAGCAGGTGATGGCGACCGAGGCGACAGCGGCGGCGATGCGGACGTTCAGGGGGGTGTTCATGGTCGGGCTCCTTGGGGTGGGTGGCATGCGTTGTCGATGGCTGTACTGTGGCCGCGACCCCCGCCTTCCGTCCTTTAGCCGGCTGAAACCGACCTGAAGCGTTGTGAAACCGTTCGGGCGAGCGGGACCTGCCACCTTTGGCCGAGTGCCGGCGCCGCGCCTCATCCTGGAGAAGAATCGCGCCAGGATCATGAGACCGGCGCAGCTTCCAGCGCCCGATCCGCAGGAGCAAGCCCATGAGCGCATCGACCCGCACCGACGTCTGGCTCGCAGCCGGCGTCAGAACCCCGTTCGCCAAGGTCGACGGCCCGCTTGCCCGCTATGACGCCATCGAGCTGTCGGTCCCGGTCGTGCGGCACATGATCGACACGCTCGCCGGCGCCGCGCCCGACTTCGTCGTCTGGGGCAACGTGGTGCCCAACCTCGCCTGGAGCAACATCGCCCGCGAGGTGCTGATGGACGCGGGCATGGCGCCGACGATCCCCGCCTTCTCGACCATCATGGCCTGCGGCACCAGCATGGTCGGCGCGTTCGAGGCAGCCGGGATGATCGACGGCGCGAGCCGCAACCTCGCGCTGGTCGGCGGCGTCGACAGCCTGAGCCGCGTCCAGATCGGCCTGAGCCAGCCGCTCTCGGACTGGCTGCGCAAGTTTCAGCAGGCGCGCTCGCTCGGCCAGAAGATCGCGCACGTCAGCGACATCAAGGTTGCCGACATCGGCCTGTTCGTACCGGCCATCAGCAATCGCACCACCGGCTTGAGCATGGGCGAGCACACCGAGATCACGGCCAAGGAGTGGCAGATCTCGCGCGCCGACCAGGACGCGAACGCCCTGGAAAGCCACCAGCGCGCCTCGGCCGCGTGGGACCGCGGCTTCTTCGACGACCTGGTCATCGCCCTCGGCGACGTGCGACGCGACACGATCCCGCGCAAGGACAGCTCGCTGGCGAAGCTGGCGCGGCTGGCACCGGTGTTCGATCGCACCAGCGGCCTCGGCACCATGACGGCCGGCAATTCGTCATTGCTGACCGACGGCGCCGCGAGCCTCTGGGTCGCCTCCGCGGCCGGCCTCGCGAGATTGCCATCGGGCACACCCAGGGCCAGGCTCGTCGACTGGGAAATCGCTTCGGTCGACTTCCGGACCGAGGGTCTGCTGATGGCGCCGGCCTTCGCGATCCCGAGGCTTCTGGTTCGCAACGGCCTGACCTACGCGGACGTCCACCTGTGGGAAATACACGAGGCGTTTGCAGCGCAGGTGCTGTTTCATCTCAAGGCCCTGGAGAGCGGCGAGTTCCTGCGCAGCAAAGCCGGCATCGATGCGGCCCTGGGCACGTTCCCGCGTGAGCGCATGAATCCGAATGGCGGCAGCGTCGCGCTCGGCCATCCCTTCGGCGCCACCGGCGCGCGCATCCTCAGTCAGGCGATCAAGGAGCTGGCGGGCCGTCCGGCAGGGGAGCGCGCGATCGTCAGCATCTGCACCGACGGCGGTCAGGGGACGGTGGCGCTGCTCGAGGCGGGATAGGCCCGGGCCAGCGGCCGGGATGACCGTGCTGTCCGGCTAGCGCCCGATCAGCGGGTAAGCCGGGTCGTTGTATCCGGGTGTCGACGGATGCCCCGGCGTCACGAGCGAATCGACAAGGGCCTCATCGTCGGCATCGATGACGCAATCGAGGGCGCCGAAGTAGTCCTGCCACTGCGCCAGCGTGCGCGGGCCCGCGATGACGGCGCTGACCGCCTTGCTCGCGAGCACCCATGCGGTCGCGAAGTGCGCGAGCGAGACACCCTTCCTGTCGCAATGCGCCTTGAGGGTCTGCGCGACTTGCAGCGACTCTTCGCGAAACTCCGTCTCGAGCATCCGCTTGTCGCCGCGGCCGGCGCGCGTGCCCTCGACCGGCTTGCTGCCGGGCGCGTACTTGCCCGCGAGCACGCCGCGCGCGATCGGGCTGTACGGCACGACGCCGATGCCGTGATGCGCGCAGGCCGCGAGCACCTCGACCTCGGGCTGGCGGTTGAGCAGGTTGTAGTACGGCTGGCTGACCGCCGGCCCCGGCATGCCGAGCGCTCGCGCCAGGTGCACCGCTTCGGCGGTGCGCCAGCCGCGAAAGTTCGAGATGCCCCAGTAGCGGATCTTGCCGGCCTGCAGCAGCGTGTCGATGGCGCGCAGCGGCTCTTCGAGGTTCATGCCGTTGTAGTCGCGATGCAGGTAGTAGATGTCGATGTGGTCGGTGTCAAGGCGCTTCAGGCTCGCCTCGCATTCACGCAGCATCCAGGCGCGCGAATAGTGCGTTTCGTTCGGCCGGCCCGTCATCGGGTTGCCGAGCTTGGTCGCGACGATCCAGTCCTGGCGCGTCGACTTGATCGCTTCGCCGACCATCGTTTCCGACTTGCCAAGCGAGTAGACGTCGGCGGTGTCGATGAAGTTGACGCCATGCGCGTGGGCGTGCGCGATGATGTTGCGCGCTTCGGCGAGATCGGTCTGGTCGGCGAACATCATCGTGCCGAGGCACAGCGCGGACACCTGGAGCTGGCTCTTGCCGAGGTTTCGGTATTGCATGCTTGTTGCGTCCTTCGATCCGCCGGGTGAGGCCGGGCAGGTTGCCATGCTAGCCGCGATATCATGAATCGAACGCCTCGAGGGACACGATGGATCTCACCGCTCTGACGATCAGCGAAGCCGCAGCCGCCCTGCGGCGCGGCGAGTTCAGCGCCGAGACCTATGCCGAAGCGCTGCTTGCCGAAGCCGTGGCGGGAGCAGGGCTCAACGCCTTCATCCATCACGACCCGGCCCAGGTGCGTGCCGATGCGCGCGCCGCCGATGCGGCACGGGGCCGCTCGGCGCCGCTGGGCGCGCTGCACGGCGTTCCGCTGGCGCTCAAGGACAACCTCGACACCGCCACGATGCCGACCACCGGCGGCACGCCGGGCCTGCGTGGCCATCGCCCCTCGAAAAACGGCGTGGTCGTGCAGAAGCTGCTCGACGCCGGTGCGATCGCGTTCGGCAAGACCAACCTGCACGAGCTGGCCTACGGCATCACCAACAACAACGCGGCCTTCGGCGCGGCGCGCAATCCCTACGATCCGACGCGCATTCCCGGCGCATCGAGCGGCGGCGTCGGCGTGGCGGTCGCAGCGCGGATGGCGCCCGGCGGCATCGGCTCAGACACCGGCGGCTCGGTGCGCATTCCGGCCGCGCTCTGCGGCATCGTCGGGTTTCGGCCGACCACCGGGCGCTGGTCGCAGGCCGGCATCGTGCCGATCTCGCACACCCGGGACACGGCCGGGCCGATGACGCGCAGCGTCGCCGATTGCGTGCTGCTCGACGGCGTCGTCACCGGCAGCGGTCCGGCGCCCGTCGTGTCGCTGAAGGGATTGCGCCTGGGCGTGCCGCGCGCGCACTTCTGGGCGCCGCTCGACCACGAGGTCGCACGCCTGATGGAAGGCGTGCTGGCGGCGCTGAAAGAGGCCGGTGCGGTGCTGATCGAAGCCGACGTTGCCGACGTCGGCCGGCTCGACGCCGAGGCCGGCTTTCCGATCGCGCTCTACGAGACCGTGGTCGATCTCGACGCCTATCTCACCGGCCACGGCTCGGCGATGAACTACGCGCAACTGGTCGCCCAGTGCGCGAGTCCCGACGTCGCCGGTCTGCTGCAAAGCCTGCATGGCGAGGGCGCGATCCCGGAGGCCGCCTACCGCCACGCACGCGACGTGCTGCGCCCGCAGCTGCAGGCCGTCTACCGCGACCACTTCAAGCGGCACGACGTGGCGGCGCTCGTGTTCCCGACCACGCCGCTCGCCGCCGCACCGATCGGCGACGACGAGACGGTCGAGCTGAACGGCGAGCGCGTGCCGACCTTTCCGACCTTCATCCGCAATTCGAGCCCGGCCAGCGTGGCCGGCATTCCCGGCATCAGCCTGCCGGCGGCGATGACGAAGAGCGGCCTGCCGCTCGGTCTCGAGCTAGACGGCCCCGAAGGCAGCGATGCGGCCCTGCTCGCGATTGCGCAAGCGGTCGAGGCGATGCTGCCGAAGATGCCGGCACCGAAGCGATAAGCGACGCCCGACAAAACAACCAGGAGGATTTACCCATGAGCAATCAATTCATTCCCGCGCGCCGCCGCATCCTGACGGCGGCCGCAAGCACCGCGGCACTCGGCACCTCGGCCGGCTACATCGGCGCCGCGTTCGCGCAGCCCAAGGAATTCAAGATCGGCTTCTTCATCGCGCTCAGCGGCCCCGCGTCGCTGTTCGGCCCGACCCAGCGCGCCTGCGCCGATCTCGCCGCCGAGAAGATCAACAAGGCCGGCGGCATCATGGGCCGCCCGGTGAAGCTGATCTTCACCGACGCCGGCGGTCCGCCCGCAGAGACCGCGAAGTCGGCGGTGCGGCTGATGCTCGAAGACAAGGTCGATCTCTTCATCGGCTCGCACGACAGCGCCACGCGCGAGGCCAACATCGCCACGATCAAGGGCAAGACGCCCTATATCTACTCGCCCGTCTACGAGGGCGGCGAGTGCTCGCCCAACGTCTATTGCCTCGGCGAGACGCCGCCGCAGCAGGCTCAGCCGGGGGTCGAATTCCTCGCCAAGGAGAAGAACGCCAAGACCTTCTTCCTGATCGGCGACGACTACGTCTGGCCGCACAAGTCGAACGAGCAGATCAAGAAGTACGTCGCGCAATACGGCGGCAAGGTGGTCGGCGAAGAGTACGTTCCGTTCGGCGCGCCGAACAAGTTCGAAGAGGCGGTGACGCGCATCAAGGGCATCAAGCCCGACGCCGTGATCGCCACGCTGGTCGGCGCCGACAACGTCAACTTCAACCGCACGTTCGCCGGCTTCGGCCTCGACAAGACGATCGCGCGCCTGTCGATGCTGCTCGAGGAGAACACGCTGATGGGCGTCGGCGCCGAGAACAGCGCCAACCTGTATTCGTGCATGGGCTTCTTCGCGAACAGCCCTTCCGAGGTCACGAAAGCCTTCAAGGCCGAGTACATGGCCAAGTACGGCGCCAAGGCGCCGCAGCTCGCGACCATCGGCGCCGACTGCTACTCGGCGCTCAACCTCGCCAAGGCGATGTTCGACAAGGCCGGCTCGAGCGATGCGAAAAAGCTCACCGCCGCGTCCGAAGGACTCTCGTTCGACTCCGCCTCGGCGCACGTGACGATGCGTGGCCGCCAGGTCGACAAGGACATGTACCTGGCCAGCTGCAAGGGCACCGAGTTCGAGGTCTTCAAGACCATCAAGGCCGTGAAGAGCGGCACGGCCTGCCGGGCCTGAGACGGTGCCGCGCAGCGCGTCGACGTCGATAGCGCTGCGCCGCTGAAGCGGCCGCCCGCCGTCGTCCGCGGATGGAGGTCTTCGTTGCCCAGGCGCTGAACGCGCTGTTCGGCATCGCCTCGCTCGCCATCGTCGCGCTCGGCCTCGCGGTCGTGCTCGGACTGCTCGGCGTGCTCAACCTCGCGCACGGCGAGCTGGTGATGATCGGCGCTTATTGCGCCTACGTGGCGCAGGTCAATGGCTGGCCCTACCTGGCCGCGGTGCCGATGACGGTCGCAGTTTGCGGTGTGCTCGGCTATGCGGTCGAGCGCTGGCTGGTGCGGCCGCTGTATCAACGGCCGTTCGACACGCTGGTCGTCACCTGGGGTCTCAGCCTTCTGCTGCGCAAGTGCGCCGAGGCCATGTTCGGGATGGGCTACAAGAGCCTGAACGAGCCGATCGGCGGCACGATCGAGCTGCTCGGCGCCACCTATCCGCGCTACCGGCTGGTGCTGATCGCGATCAGCGTGCTCGTGCTAGGCGGCCTCGTGCTCTGGTACGCGCGCAGCCGGACCGGCACGCGCATCAAGGCCATGGTCGGCAATCCGGACCTGGCGCGCGCGCTCGGCATCCCGGTCGCACGCTATGCGTCGGCGACCTTCGTCGTCGGCACCTGCCTGGCCGGACTCGGCGGCGTGCTGATCGCGCCGCTGGTGCCGGTGCAGCCGTTCATGGGGCTCGACCACATCCTGATGTCGTTCTTCGTGCTCGTCGTCGGCGGGCTCGGCAGCGTCGGCGGACTGCTTACCGGATCGACCGTGATCGGCGGCGCGAACAGCATCGTCTCGGCGCTGAGCGACAGCACCGGCGGCTACTTCTCGGTGCTGGCACTGGCCATCCTCTTCCTGTGGCTGAAGCCGCGCGGCATCCATGCCCGCTGAGTCCGGCAAGCGGGGCATGCCGGCGGTGTTGCGCGCCGGGCTGGCGATCGCTGCATTGCTGTTGCTGCCGTTCGCGGCCGGCGAGTTCTGGGCCTATCAGCTCGGCCTGCTCTACCTCTACGCGATTGCCGCCCTTGGGCTCGGCCTGTGCTGGGGCCGTGCCGGCTTTCTGCCGCTCGGCCAGGGCTTGTTCTTCGGCCTCGCCGCGTATCTCTCCGGCCTGGCGCTGATCGCCTTCGAGCAGAGCTGGTGGCTGCTCGTGCTGGTTCCGCTGGCGGCCTGCGCCTCGGGCCTGCTCGCGTTCCTGATCGGCACGCTGGTGTTCCGCCGGCGCGGCGAGAGCGGACCGTACTTCTCGATGATCACGCTCGCGCTGTCGCTGCTCGCCTACCAGGTGGCGAACAACTGGGAGTCGGTGACCGGCGGCTTCAACGGCCTGAAGGGCATCCCCGGACTGCCCGGCCTCGACAGCTATACCGCCGCCTACTACGTCGCCGCCACCGCGCTGATCGCGGCGGCACTCGGCACCGGCTGGCTCTACCGTTCGCCGCTCGGCGTGCTCTGGTCGGCGCTCGCGCACAACGAGCGACGGGTCGCGATGTTCGGCTTCGACAGCAACCGCCTGAAGGCGGTGGCTTTCGGCGTGAGCGGCCTGCTCGCCGGCATCGGCGGTGCGCTCTATGCGCCGCAACAAGGCCTGGTGACGCCGCAGCTCTGCGGCTTCGCGCTCTCGGCCGATCTCGTCATCTGGGCCGCGGTCGGTGGTCGCGGGCGACTGCTCGGGCCGGCGCTCGGCGCGATCGTGATCGGCGCGCTGACGAGCGCGCTGCGCGACCGCTTCCAGTTCTGGGAGATCGGCATCGCGATCGTCTTCATCCTGGTCGTGCTGCTCTTCCCGCAAGGACTCGTCGGCGTGTTCGCGCCGCTGGAGCGCTGGTGGGGCCGAGGAACGGGCCAGGCCGCGCGTGTCGCGGCGCGCGAGCGGACCATGACTCGCGGCGACGCACGCCTCGAGATCGACGCCATCGAAGTGCGGCTCGGCGAGGTGCGCATCCTCGACCGCTTGACGCTGCGCTTCGATCGGCCAGGCATCTACTGCGTGATCGGGCCGAACGGCGCGGGCAAGACCTCGACCTTCAACATGCTGACGGGCGAGCTGCCGGCGCAGTCGGGTCGCGTGACGTTCGAGGGCCGCGCCATCCACCGGCTGCAGACGCACCGGATCGTGCGCCTCGGCATCGGCCGCAAGTTCCAGATCCCCTCGGTGTTCGCGCCGCTCGCGATCGCCGACAACGTCGTGGTCGCGCTCTGGAGCGGCCGTGCGAAGGTGCTCGAGCTGCTGCGGCCGAGCCTGCGCCGCTGGTCGAGTCCGGTGCTCGAGGAATTGCAGGCGCGCTACCCCTTTCTCGCCGATCCGGTTCGCACTGCGTCCGAGCTCTCGCACGGCGAGCGGCAGATCCTCGAGCTGGCGATGGCCTTGCTCGGCGAGCCGCGTCTCTTGCTGCTCGACGAGCCCTGTGCCGGCCTGTCGCCGCAGGAAACCGCCGCGGCGATCGACGTGATCCGCTGGGCCAGCGAGCGGCGCGGCGCGACCATCGTCGTGATCGAGCACGACATGAGCCTGGTGCGCAAGCTCGCCGATCACGTCTTCGTGCTGCACAACGGCAGCCTCATCGCCGAGGGCAGCGTCGCCCAGGTCCAGGCCAACGCGGCAGTGCAGGCGATCTACGTCGGGGCCGAGAAGTGAGCGCGCCGCGGCTGGCGTTCGATGGCGTGGTCGGCGGCTACGGCGACGTCGTCGTCGTGCGCGGCGTCTCGGGCGTCGTTGCCGCCGGCGAAGTGCTTTGCGTGATCGGCCGCAACGGCGTCGGCAAGAGCACTCTGCTGAAGATGCTGTTCGGCCAGCTGCCGTGTCGCGAGGGCAGCGTTCGCTTCGAGGGCCGTGCGCTCGAAGGCGTCGACGCGGCAAGACGGCGCGCCCTCGGCATCAGCTACTGCCCGCAGGAGCGGCCGGTGTTCGACGACCTCAGCGTGCGCGACAACCTCAGCCTGGTGCGCGCCGACCGTGGCCTCGCGGCGTTCGCGCCGTGGTTCGCGCGCTTTCCGATCCTCGAGCGTCGTCTCGAGCAGCATGCGGGCACGCTGTCCGGCGGCGAGAAGAAGATCCTGTCGTTCGTGCGTGGATTGTCCGAGGCGCAGCCGCTGCTGCTGCTCGACGAGCCGAGCGAGGGCGTGCAGTGGGAAAACATCCTGCACATGGCAGCACTGATCGAGACGGCGAAGCGTACGGGCACGGCGCTCGTCGTCGTCGAGCAGAACCTCGCCTTCGCCGAGCTGATCGCCGACCGCTATCTCGTGATCGAGCAGGGCCGCGTCGCGCTGGAAGGGCGGCGCGAAGAGATCGACCGCGAGCGGCTCCTCGCGCATCTGCACGTCTAGCGAAGTGGCGGCCGCGACACGGGTTTGCCCGTACTTCGGAGCGCTGGGGATGTAATTAAATTACAGGCTCAGGGGGCCAGAGCCTGAAATTAAATTACACGGCCACGCGGTCGCTTCCGAAGGACGATTCATGCTTCGCAAAACCACGGTCTTCACGCTCCTTCGTCGCGCGTTGAAATCCTGTCGCGCCAGCCTGGCGCCAGCCGCCGTGCTCGCGGCAGTCGCTCTCGCGGCCGGCGGAGCCGTCGCCGCGCCACCGCGGGGCGGCGCCGCCAACATCGCGATGATCGGCGAGCCGCAGACGCTCGATCCGATGGCGTCGACCGCCGACCTGGTCGGCACGATCATGCTGCACGTCTACGAGCAGCTCTATACCTTCGACGCCAACTGGAACGTGACGCCGATGCTGGCCGAAAGCCTGCCGGCGATTTCGAACGGCGGGCTCGTCTACACGATCGCCCTGCGCAAGGGCGTGAAATTCCACAACGGCCATGAGATGACGTCCGACGACGTGCTGGCGTCGTTGAAGCGCTGGATGGAGATGGCGCCGCGTGGCAAGGCGGTGGCCAAGGAGATCAAGAGCCTCGAGGCCAAGGGTCCCAACACGATCGTCATCACGCTGAACCGGGCCTACGCGCCCTTGATGGCGCACCTGGCGCTGCCGAACGGCTTTGCCGCGATCATGGCCAAGGACTCGATCGCCACGCCGCTCACGCAGTTCGTCGGCACCGGGCCCTACATGTTCAAGGAGCGCAAGCCCGATCAGTACGTGCAGCTGGTTCGCTACGACGGCTACAGCGCGCGCAGCGAGCCTGCGAGCGGCTATGCCGGCAAGCGCGAGGCGCTGCTCGACGAGTTGCGCTTCATCCCCGTGCCGAACGCGAACACGCGCGTCGAGGGCTCGCTCTCCGGGCAATACCACTTCGCCGACCTGCTGCCGGTCGAGTCGTACGCGCGTCTCGAGAGCGCACCGAACGTGAAGCCGGTGTTGACGGCGCCGTTCGGCTTTCCCTACCTCGTGCTCAACACCAAGCAGGGTCCCCTCGTCAGCGTCGCGCTGCGCCAGGCGGTGCAGACGAGCCTGAACGACGCCGACATGCTCGGGGCAGGCTTCGGCGACCCGAAGTTCTACAGCGCCGACGCGAACCACTACGCGAAGAACACCCCGTTCTATTCGATGGCCGGCACGGAGCACTACGGAAAGGGCGACGCGAAGAAGGCGGCGGCCATGGTCGCGGCGGCGAAGTACGACGGCACGCCGATCAAGATCCTGACCAGCCAGCAATACGACTTCCACTACCGGATCGCGCTGGTGATGGCCGAGAACCTCAAGGCGGCCGGCTTCAAGGTCGACATGCAGGTGGTCGACTGGTCGACCCTGATCCAGAGGCGCAACGACCCGGCGCTGTGGGATATCTACATCACGCATTCGGCCGTGTTGCCCGAGCCGACGCTGACGCCGCCGCAGCTCGGCGACGGCGCACCCGGCTGGTGGAGCTCGCCGGCCAAGGACGCCGCGCTCGCCGCGTTCAATGCAGAGACCGATTCCAAGAAGCGCGGCGCGCTCTGGGGCAACATCCAGTCGGTGGTCTACACCGAGGTTCCCTACATCCGGGTCGGTAACTTCAACAGCGTGACCGCTCGCTCGAACAAGCTCGAAGGCTACGTCGCGATGCCCTGGCCCTTCTTCTGGAACACGGGCCTGCAGAAGTGAGATGACCCGGTATCTCGCATCCCGCTTCGCCGGGATGGTGGTGGTGATGCTGCTCGTCGCCATCGTCGTGTTCTTCATCACCCGGCTCGCGCCGGGCGACCCGGCGGCGGTGATGCTGGGCGAGCAGGCGACGGCGGCCGACATCGCGCAACTGCGTGCCTCGTACGGGCTCGACAAGCCGCTGCCGCTGCAGTTCGTGTACTGGCTGAAGGAGCTCGCACACGGCAACCTCGGCCAGTCGATCTTCCTGCAGCGCCCGGTCACGCAAGCGCTCTGGGAGCGCGCCGAGCCCACGTTGTTCCTGACCTTGTTCTCGATCGCCATCGCGACCTTGATCGGCGTGCCCTGCGGCATCGTTTCTGCGGTTTGGCGCGGCAGGGCCGTCGACCAGGTGTTCTCGGGATTCGCGATGCTGGGCGCCAGCATCCCGAGCTTCTGGTTCGGCCTGATCCTGATGCAGATCTTCGCCGTCGGACTCGGCTGGTTTCCGGTCGCGGGTTACGGCGATCCCGGCGTGCCGCTGTCGGACCGGCTGCATCACCTGGTCCTGCCTGCCATCGTGCTCGGCATCGTCAATTCGGCGCTGATCCTGCGCTTCACGCGCGCGAGCATGCTCGACGTGCTGGGCGAAGATCACATCCGCACCGCCCGCGCCAAGGGGGCAGGCGAGCCGCGCGTGATCCTGCATCACGCCTTGCGCAATGCGCTGATTCCTGTGATCACGGTGCTCGGCCTCACCTTCGCGCTGCTTGTCGGCGGCGCGATCGTCACCGAGACGGTGTTCGGCCTGCCGGGCATCGGCAACCTCGTCGTGTCTGCCGTGCTGCGGCGCGACTATCCGGTCATCCAGGGCGCCTTGCTGGTGATCGCCGGGCTGTACGTGCTCATCAACCTCGCGATCGATCTCCTGTACCTCGTGGTCGATCCGCGCGTGACCTACTGACGTGACCGGTACCGCCTTCTTCGCCAAGCTGTTCCGACGCAAGCTCGTCCTGGCCGGTGCGCTGATCCTCGCCGTTGTCGCGCTGCTGGCGCTGTTCGCGCCGTGGATCACGCCTTACGACCCGATGGCGCTGAAGATCCTCGATCGCTTGCAAAGCCCGCGCGCGGCGCACTGGTTCGGCACCGACGAGCTGGGCCGCGACGTGTTCTCACGCGTGATCTTCGGCGCGCGCTACTCGCTGATGATCGGCGCGCTGGTGGTGTTGATCTCGACGTTCTGCGGCGTTCTCCTCGGCCTGGCCGCCGGGTTCTTTCGCCGCCTCGATGGACCGATCATGCGGCTCGTCGACGCCATGATGTCGTTCCCCGACATCCTGCTCGCGATCGCGCTGGTGGCGGTGCTGGGCGCGTCGATGAGCAACGTCATCCTGGCGCTGGCGATCGTCTACACGCCGCGCGTCGCGCGGGTCGTGCGCGCCTCGACGCTGGTCGTGCGCGAGCTGCTGTTCATCGAGGCGGCGCGCGCGATCGGCATCGCGACCTGGCGCATCCTGTTCATCCATGTGCTTCAGAACATCGCCTCGCCGATCCTGGTGCAGGCGACCTTCATCTTCGCCTACGCGGTGCTCGCCGAAGCAGGCCTGTCGTTCCTCGGCGTCGGCGTCCCGCCGGTGCTGCCGACCTGGGGCTCGATGATCTCGAGCGGCCAGCAGTTCTCGCACCAGGCGTTCTGGCTGGTCGTGTTTCCCGGCATCGCCATCATCCTGTCGGCGCTCTCGTTGCAGATGGTGGGCGACGGCTTTCGCGACCTGCTCGACCCCAAGCTGCGCAAGGCGCTATGAGCGGCATCGCACCCGTTGCCGTGCCGGCAAACGGCCCCGGCCCGCTGCTGCGGGTCAGCCATCTGCGCACGCATTTCAAGACCGATGTCGGAACGGTCAAGGCGGTCGAGGACGTCTCCTTCAGCCTCGACGCGGGCGAGACGCTCGCGGTGGTGGGCGAATCGGGCTCGGGCAAGTCGGTCACCAGCCTGTCGATCATGGGCCTGATCGCGGATCCGCCCGGCCGCATCGTCGGCGGCGAGATCCTGTTTCGCACGCGCGCCGGGCCTGTCGTCGATCTCGCGCGCTTGCCGGCACGCGCGCTGCGCAAGTTGCGCGGCCGAGATCTGGCGATGATCTTCCAGGAGCCGATGACCAGCCTCAACCCGGTGTTCACGATCGGCGAGCAGATCGCCGAGGCCGCGGTCCTGCACCTGGGCATGCACCGCTCCGCAGCCGCGCGGCGTGCCCTCGAGATGCTGGAACTCGTGGAGATTCCCGCGGCGAAGCAGCGCTTCGGCCACTATCCGCATCAGTTGTCCGGCGGCATGCGGCAGCGCGTGATGATCGCCATCGCGCTGGCCTGCAACCCCTTGCTGCTGATCGCCGACGAGCCCACGACCGCCCTCGACGTGACGATCCAGGCGCAGATCCTCGCCCTGCTCGAGAAGCTGCGCCGCGAGATCGGCATGGCGGTGCTGTTCGTCACCCACAACCTCGCCGTCGTGGCCGAGATCGCCGACCGTGTCGTCGTGATGTACGCCGGCAAGGTGGTCGAAGAGGGCGACGTGCGCAGCGTGTTCCGAGCGCCGAGGCATCCCTACACCCAGGGGCTGCTCGCCTGCCTGCCGCGTCGCGCGCTCGACGACCTGGCGCCGGGCGCGACCCGAAGGCTGAACGCGATCCCGGGCCAGGTCGCCGGCCCGCATGACCCGCTGCCGGGGTGCGCGTTCGCGCCGCGGTGCGCGCTGGCCCTGGCCGAATGCGCGGCCGCGATGCCGCCGCTGGCCGACATCGCGGCCGGTCGACGCTCGCGCTGCCTGCGCTGGGGCGTGCTGTGAGCGGGCCGATGCTGCGCGTGCGAGGCCTGAAGAAGTACTTCGGCCAGCGCGACCATCCGGTTCGCGCTGTCGACGACGTCAGCTTCGAGATCGCGCCCGGCGAGGTGCTCGGCATGGTCGGTGAATCGGGCTCCGGCAAGAGCACGATCGGCCGCTCCTTGCTGAAGCTGATCGAGCCGAGCGCCGGCGAGATCCGCTTCGAAGGCGACGACCTCGCGCCCCTGTCGACTCGGGCGATGCGACCCTATCGCCGGCGTCTGCAGATCATCTTCCAGGATCCGTACGCGAGCCTGAACCCGCGCCGACGCGTCGGCGACACGCTCGGCGAAGCGCTGGCCACGCATGGCCTGCATCCCGGCCCGGCGCGCGCACCCCGAATCGCCGAACTGCTGTCGCTGGTCGGGCTTGCGCCGGAACACGCGCGGCGCTATCCGCACGAGTTCTCGGGTGGGCAGCGCCAGCGCATCGGCATCGCCCGGGCGCTCGCGGTCGAGCCGCGCTTCATCGTCGCCGACGAGCCGGTCTCGGCGCTCGACGTCTCGATCCAGGCGCAGGTGATCAACCTGCTGAGCGACCTGCGCGAGCGCTTCGGCCTGACCATGCTGTTCATCTCGCACGACCTCGACGTCGTCGAGTACCTGTGCGACCGCATCGTCGTTCTCTACCTCGGCAAGATCATGGAGGTCGCGCCCGCGCGCGAGCTGGTTCGCACACCCCAGCACCCTTACACGCAGGCGCTGCTCGACGCTTCGCCGCGTCCCGACCCCGAAGCCCGGCGCGAGCGGCGCTTGCTGCAAGGCGATATCCCGAGTCCGATCGACCCCCCTTCGGGCTGCGTGTTCCGCACCCGTTGTCCCTACGCGCAGGATGCCTGTGCCGCGCTCGTGCCGCCATTGCGCGAGGTCGCGCCGGGCCGCTTCAAGGCCTGCCTGCGTGACGACATTTCTTGAAGCGATCGATCGACGCCATGAATCCGAACATCGTCTTGCCTCTGGAGCCGGCGCTTCGATGAACGCGCCTGTCAGGACGATCCGCGCAACGGGGAGCGACATGCTCGCGGCGATGCGCGACGGTGCGGCATCGCTCTCGCAGGCGCAGCAGCAGGTCGTCGCGGTGCTGCTCGACGATCCCGAGTTCGCGCTGCGCGCCAACGTCGACGCGCTGGCCCGCCGCGCCGAGGTCAGCCCGCCGACCGTGACGCGCCTCTGCCGTGCACTCGGCTATTCCGGCTTGCGCGAATTCAAGCTGCGCCTCGCGCACACGCTGGCGGTCGGCAAGTCGACGCTGCACCGCGCAGTCAAGAGCAGCGACAACATGCAAGCGGTGACGCACAAGGTCCTGCAGGACGCAATCAGCGCGCTCTCCAACCTCGAGCAGCACGTCGTGCCCGAGGACCTCGAGCGCGCCGCGACGCGCATCGCCAGGGCACGCCGGGTCGACTGCTACGGCGTCGGCAACGTCTCGATGTTCATGGCCAGCGACGCGCAGGCGCGATTCGCCCGGCTGGGCATGAATTGCGGCGCCTACTTCGACGCCCACCTTCAGCTGATCTCGGCGGCGACCATGGGCAAGCGCGACGTCGTTCTTGCCATCTCGTACGTGGGCCGGATGCGCAGCCTGCTGCAGGCGGTCGAGGTTGCGCGCGAGCAGGGTGCGATGATCGTCGCGATCACGCAGCCGCGCACGCCGCTGGCGGCGCTGGCCGACGTGGTCCTGCCGGTCGTCGTTCCGGTCGATCGGTCGATGCACGTCGGCACCGAGGCCTATCTGGCGCAGCTCACCTATCTCGAGATCCTGATGGTCGGCGTCGGCTTGCGCCGCGGCCCCGCCGCGTTCAGGAAGCTCAAGCGCGTGCGCCAGGTGCTGAAGGAGCGCGGGTCGCAAAGCGAACCGTATCCGGTCATGCCTTTGGCGTGATCGATGTATTGAAGGAGTCTGCAATGGATCCCGGAAACGGCGCGAACTCACCCGCCTTGCTGCTGCGCGGCGGCACGGTCATCGACGGCACCGGCGCGCCGCGCTACGCTGCCGACGTGCGTGTCGAGGGCGGGCGGATCGTCGCGGTCGGCGCGCACCTCGAGGCGCTCGGCGCGCAGGTCGTCGACGCCACCGGCAGGATCGTCGCGCCCGGCTTCATCGACGTGCACACCCACGACGACCAGATCGTTCTCTCGGCGCCCGAGATGCTGCCCAAGATCAGCCAAGGCGTCACCACGGTCGTCGTCGGCAACTGCGGCATCAGCCTCGCGCCGCTGGTTCACTCGAACGTGCCGCCGCCGTTGAACCTGCTGGGAGGCACCGACAAGTACGTCTACCCGACGATGGCCGCCTATGCCGCGGCGGTCGACGCCGTGCGGCCCGCGGTCAACGTCGCGGCGCTGGTCGGGCATTCGACCTTGCGCGTCGCGACCATGAGCGATCCCTATCGCGCCGCGACGCTGGCGGAGCAGGCACGGATGGGCGAGCTGCTGCGCGAGGGCCTCGATGCCGGCGCGACCGGCCTGAGCTCGGGCGTGTTCTATGCCACCGGCGCCGCCGCCGACATCGACGAGCTGGCGCGGCTGGCCGCCATCGCCGGCGAGGCGGGCGGCGTGTACACGACGCACATCCGGCAGGAGATGGACAAGGTCCTGGATTCGCTCGACGAGGCGTTCGCGACGGGTCGGCGCGGCAAGGTGCCGGTGATCATCTCGCACCACAAATGCGCCGGGCCGCGCAACTGGGGTCGCACGGTGCAGACGCTGGCGCACATCGATGCGGCGCGAGGCGCGCAGGCGATCGGCCTCGACTGCTATCCCTACGTAGCCGGCTCGACCGTGCTGCGCAGCGAGATGGTCGACGGCATCATCGAGATCCTGATCACCTGGTCGACGCCGCATCCGGAAATGGTGGCGCGCCGGCTTGCCGACATCGCACTTGAATGGGGTTGCAGCCAGCAGGAAGCATGCGAGCGCCTGCAGCCCGGCGGCGCCTGCTACTTCCAGATGCGCGAAGACGACGTGCAGCGCGTGTTGAGCTACCCGGCAACCATGATCGGCTCCGACGGTCTGCCGCACGACCAGCATCCCCACCCGCGCCTGTGGGGCACCTTTCCGCGCGTGCTCGGCCACTACAGTCGCGAGCTCGGCCTGTTTTCGCTCGAGGTCGCGGTGCACAAGATGACCGGGCTGTCGGCGCGCCAGTTCCGGCTCGAAGGGCGCGGTGAAATCCGGGCTGGCGCCTGCGCCGACATCGTCGTGTTCGATGCGGCGACGATCAAGGACACCGCTACCTTCGAGCAGCCGAAATCGCTGGCGGCAGGCATCGACTGCGTGCTGGTGAACGGCAGCATCGCGTATCGCCGCGGCGAAGACGCGATCGAACGCCACGGGCAGTTTCTCAAGCGGCCGTCGCGCCTGACCTAGCCGAGACGAATCAACATCGAACCGGCAGTCGCCAGTGCGACGGCGAACAGCGTGCTCCGGTCGAAGGGCTCCTTCAGCACGGTGATCGCGATCACGGTGGCGAACACCGCGCTGGTGTCGCGCAGGGCCGAGGCCAGTGCGATCGGTGCCAGCGTCCATACCCACAGGATAAGCAGGTACGAAAGCATGGCGGCGAAAGCGACCGGCAGGACCCGCGGCCATTGCGTCGCCAGCGTCGCGAGGCGCATTCCGGCACGCTGCTGCAAGCCGGTCCAGAGCAGGCCGTTGACGATGGCGAGCGAGCATCCGTAAGCCAGCGGCGACCGGGCCTGGCGCACGCCCTGACCGTCGCAGACGATGTAGCCGGCGGTGAAGGCGCCCGCGGCTAGGGTCCAGACCAGCGCCGGTCGCGTCATCGATCGGACCTTGCCGCGGCCCAGCGCCAGCATCATCACGGCGGCGCTCACGAGGGCCACGCCGGCGATGCCCCAGTGCCCCGGCCATTCGCCGGCGATCGCGGCGGCCAGCGGCAAGACGAGCAGCACGGACGAAGCGCGCGCCATCGGATAGACGACGCCGAACCCGCCGTGCCGGTAGCCGCGCAGCAGCGACGCGATCGCCCCCATGTTGAGCAGCGTCGAGGCCGCCATCCACGGCCAGGCAGCGGGGGCGGGCAGGCCGGCCCAGAGCAGGATCGGCAGCGCCATCGCTGCCGATCCCAGCATCTGCGCCGTCATGGCCTGCGCCGGTTGCGTGCTCGACTTGACCGAGGCGTTCCATGCGGCGTGCAGCACCGCGCTCGTCAATGCGGCGCCGACGAGCAGGCTGTCCATGTCGGCGGCTCAGTCGCCGAGCGTGCGGTAGAAATAGCTGGTGGCGCACAGGCCGCCTCGCGGCAGCAGCGCATAGCCGGGGATGACGCCGCAGAGCTGCCAGCCGAGCCGGGCGTAGAGCCGCTCGGCATCGGCGCTCGCGGTGTCGAGCACGAGCAGCGATTTGCCGCACTCGCGCGCATGCTGTTCGGTCGCGTGCATCAAGGCGGCACCGACGCCGCGACGCCGCGCCCGGCGGTGCACCAGCATCTTGGCGACGTCGGCGCGGTGCGGCTGGTTTTCCGGCTGCTCGAGCAACAGCTGCACGGTGCCAACGATGCCGCTGCCATCCTCGGCCACGAGCAGCGCCCTTGCGCCCGTGGCGACCTCGTCGGCGATCCGATGCCAGAACGCGAGCGCCTTCGGCATCGGCAGCGGATGCATGAAGCTGACCGACGCGCCGCCTTCGACGCAATCGATCAAGAGCTCGGCAAGGGCTTGCACCTCCAGCGCGGTGACACGCAAGAGACGGCGGATGGCCGGGGCGTCGGCGGTGGCAGTCATGTCATCGCCACGCGCCGGGCTCGCTCGCGATCACGACGGCGTAGCGGGCTCGCTTTCGGGTCGGGTTGTGAAACGTGATCGGCCGGTCGAGCACCATCGCCAGGCAGTCGCCGACCCCGAGCCGATGCCGGTCGTCGCCGAGGGTCACGTCGATCGCTCCCTCGAACACCCAGACCTGCTGGTGAACGCGCGGCTGGCGGGCGCCGGTTTCATAGGCCACGCGGGCGCCGGCAGGAAACGACACCTCGACGATGTGGATCGGCGAGGCGAAGCCGCCCGGCGAGACGTTGCGGCGGACGTAGCCGGACTCGGGGTCGCGCCACGACACCTGGTCGACCAGCCTCGACACCGGCTCGGCCCGTGGCGCCGGGTTGTCGAAGAGCGAGGCCAGCGGCACGCCCAGTCCGGTCGCAAGCTTCTCGAGAAGCACGGCGGTCGGGCTGCTTTCGCCCCGCTCGATCAGCGAGATCATCGAGCGACTGACGGCGCCGAGCACAGCCAGCTCTTCGAGCGACAGGCCACGCGCTGCACGCAGCTCGCGCACGCGCTCGGCGATGCGTTCGGTCAGGCCGGAGGATTGTTCTTCGATAATGGATTCATGATCCAGTATCCTGGAACTCGCGTCAAGCGACGCATGGCTGCCAAACGGCGTACGGTCCTTCGCTCAGGCCGTCTTTTCCTGCGTCAGCCCGAGCAGCCCGATCATCGTCTTTCTCATCTCGAACTTCTGCGCCTTGCCGGTCGCCGTGAGCGGAAAGGCGTCGACGATGCGGACGTAGCGCGGCACCTTGTAGTGCGCGATCTGGCCTTTGCAGAAGTCGCGGATCTCCTGCTCGGCGAGGGCGTGGCCGCGGTGCGGCACGACCCAGGCGCAGACCTCTTCGCCGTACTTCGGATCGGGCACGCCGAACACCTGCACGTCCTGCACGGCCGGGTGGCGCAGCAGGTATTCCTCGACTTCGCGCGGGTAGACGTTTTCGCCGCCGCGGATCAGCATGTCCTTGACCCGGCCGACGATGTTGGCGTAGCCCTCGGCGTCGATCGTCGCCAGGTCGCCGCTGTGCATCCAGCCGGCCTCGTCGATCGACTCGAGGGTCGAGCAGCGCCGTCGGGTCCTCCGGGTCGCTGCCGGCAATTGCACCGAGCATGATCGCGGCGTCGGTCGCGCTGCGGCACATCGGTCCGATGTGGTCGGGCGAAGCAGCGAGCTCGTAGCAACCATGGCGCGAGACCCGCCCCCAGGTCGGCTTGAGTCCGCTCAGCCCGTTGGCCGCGGACGGATAGCGGATCGAGCCGCCGGTGTCCGAGCCGAGCGAGCCGAAGCAAAGGCCGGCGGCGGTCGCGACGCCCGACCCGCTCGACGAAGCGCCCGACCAGTAGTCGCGGTGCCAGGGATTGACCGGTGGCTCGATATCGGGATGGTGGTCGGCGAACGCGCTCTCGGTGAGCTGCAGCTTGCCGAGCACGATCGCGCCCGCCTCCCTGAGCTTGCGTACCACGGTGGCGTCGTAGGACGGGATGAAACCCTTGTGTATCGGCATGCCCCCGGCGGTCGGGATGCCTCGCGTGTAGCAAAGATCCTTGATGCCGATCGGCACGCCGTGCAGCTGCGAGAGGATCTGGCGGCGGCCGATCATCTGCTCTGCGCTGCGCGCCTGCTCGAGCGCGAGCTCGGGCGTGACGAGGGCATACGCCTTGAGCCCCGGGTCGAACCGTTCGATCCGGCGCAGCATGCCTTCCGTCAACTCGACCGGAGACACCTTGCGAGACGCCAGAAGTCGCGCGAGCTCGGAGATTTCGAGGTAGGCCAGTTCGTCCATGGCGCCATTCTCGACGAGGGGCGCCCTGCGCGTGCGCGGTTCATCAACCGCCCGGTCGGCCCGGCGTCTAGGTCTGGCGTGGATGCTCGAGGAAGTACTTGCGCGCCAGAGCCACGAGCTGCTTGTCGCTCGGATGATCGACCACCTCGTAGGCGACGATGCGAAGCGCGGTCTGCGGCCGATGCTTGTCGGCGTAGTGCCGAAAATCGGCGATCGCGGTGTGGCCGCCGGTCACCAGGACCTCGGCGATGCCCTCCAGCGCGTCGCATAGCGCGCCGAAGAACTCGTGCTGCGAGCGGACTTCGCTTCCGTGCTGCGGTGTGTCGTGCGTGTGCGTGCGGACCTTTTGGACCAGCACGTGCTCGGCGTCGAATTGATGGACCTGCGCGGACTTGTGGTCGGTCCAGACAACGGCGTGAAAGAGACTCATGGCATCAGTATCGGCGCCAGCAACGATCCGCTCTGTGCGCTGCCGCACATAGCGGACTGACCTCTGGCGGCGGGCCGGCAGGCGTGGAGCCAGTGTGTCGCAATGGCTCCATCGGGCGATGTGCGACCAGGTGGCGGGCGCCGACACTGGCTGCTCTTGCAACCCACAGGAATCGCCATGTCGCCCCTCGCCCGCTGGCTCCGCATCGTGCTTCTCGCATGCGCCGCCGCTTTCGTCATGGCTGCGTGGGCACCCGCCGACCTGCCGGACAGCGGCTGGGCGCCGGAAGCTTCGCGATCGACCCCGGACGCGACGCGCGATCACGCCTGACGCGTCAGGCGGCCCGGAACAGCTGTTCGCGTTCCGCGGGAGCCTCGCCCATCCGGGTCTGGAACAGCAGCTCGTCGGTGGCGCGCAGGCGCCGGCAGACCTCGCGGCCGATGTTCATCTGGATCAGGGCGAATTGCTCGGCATCCCGCTCGAACAGGCGCAGCAGGTCGCTGGCAGCGAGCTCGATGGCGTGACAGTCCGTCTCGGCGCGCACCGACGCGCTGCGCGGGAACAAGTCCATCAAGGCCATCTCGCCGAAGCAATCGCCTGCCGCCAGCCGGTGCACGACGTGATCGCGACCCCGCCAGCTCTTGACCACGGCAGCGCGGCCGGCCTCGAGCACGAACATCGAGCCGGCCGGATCCTTCTCGCGGAAAAAGAGTCCGCCGGCCCGCACCATCCGCGGCCGCGCCTGCTCGAGCAGGAATTGCAGCGTGTCTTCACCGATCGCGCCGAAGACCGGCATGCTCTGCAGCAATTCGATTCGCATCGCGTCCACGGTGCGCCTCCTTCCTCGTGACCGGAATCATGCGACGAAGCTTGACCGGCAGTGGAACAATCGGCGGATGGACCACGAAACCTACATGGCGAAGGCCTTTCAGCTCGCGGCCAAGGGCTACGGCGAGGGCGGCTGCCCGATCGGCGGCGTCCTGGTCAAGAACGGCAGCGGCGAGATCCTCGGCCAGGGCCACAACGCCCTCGTCCAGGAAGGCAACCCCATCCTGCACGGCGAGATGGCGGCGCTGCGCGATGCCGGCCGGCTGCCGAATCGCCACGACACGACGATCTACACCACGCTGCAACCCTGCTTCATGTGTGCCGGAACGATCGTCCAGTTCGGGATTCCGCGCGTGGTGATCGGCGACGTGGTCAACGCGTCGAGTGACGAGACGATCCGTTTCATGCGCGGCAAGGGCATCGATGTGATCGTCATGGACCCGCAGGGGAGTCCCGCGGCGCGCGACTGCATCGCGCTGGTCAGGACGTTTCGCGCCGAAAAGCCGGATCAGTGGCTGGAAGACTGGGGCGGCGGTCTCAACCCGGCGTTGCGGCCGGCCTGACGCAGGCGCACGACCGGACGTCGATCAGGGCATGGTCGGGATGGCGTGCAGCAAGCCGCGCCGCTCGATGAACGCGACCACCTCGTCGAGGCCGGTCTTCGTCTTCAGGTTGGTCATCACGAACGGCCGAGTACCGCGCATGCGCAGGGTATCGGTGCGCATCACCTCGAGGCTGGCGCCGACGTAGGGCGCGAGGTCGGTCTTGTTGATGACGAACAGATCGCTCTTGGTGATGCCGGGGCCGCCCTTCCTCGGAATCTTCTCGCCGGCGGCGACGTCGATGACGTAGATCGTCAGGTCGCTGAGCTCCGGGCTGAAGGTGGCGGCGAGGTTGTCGCCGCCGCTCTCGACGAAGACGATGTCGGCATCCGGAAACTTCTCGAGCATGCGGTCGATCGCCTCGAGGTTGATCGACGCGTCTTCGCGGATCGCGGTGTGCGGGCAGCCGCCGGTTTCGACGCCCACGATGCGATCGGCGTCGAGCGCACCGGCGACAGTGAGCAGGCGCTGGTCTTCCTTGGTGTAGATGTCGTTGGTGACGACGATGATGTCCCAGCGGTCGCGCATCGCCTTGCAGAGCATCTCGACCAGCGTCGTCTTGCCTGAGCCGACGGGGCCGCCGACGCCGACCCGCAAAGGCGGAAGCCGGCGCGTTCGCCGGGCGATCGAATGAAGCGGCGTCGTGGTCATGCGGATCTCAGGAACGGAACAGGCGCGAATACTGCGCTTCGTGTTGCGAGGACAGGATGGCGAGCATCGGCGTGAAGGCCTGCATCTCGCCGAAGGGCAGGGCGAGCGCCGCATCTACGGCCGCGGGAATGGCGCCAGACAGCCCGGCCAGCACGCGCTGCCCCGCGGCCTGGCCGAGCGGCACGGCCTTCATCGCGGCCTGCACCATGTT
>JBDTNU010000014.1:0-26116 GCA_039933535.1 Caldimonas sp.
GGCATGGCCGATGCTGGCGCGGCCGGTCTGGCTGGCGGCGCGGCCGGCGGGGCGGGCGGTGTCGCCGTGACCGGTCCGGTCGCACCGGCGCGCCGCGCCGCGCTGAAGAGCGGACCGACCTACACGCCGCACGGCCACGTCGCTCCCACATTGGCCGGCGGCTTCAAGAACGTCCCCTTCGTGTTCGACGCCGAGTTCGACAGCGATCCGGCGAACGGCGTCTTCCCGGCTTGCGGCGAAATCCACCAGGACATCAAGTGGGACGCGGCAGCCGCCACCAACGGCAATGCGCAATGGGGATTGACCACGCCGCACGGCGGCTTTCCTGCTCCCCATCCGGCCAACACCTGGATCGAGGACCGTGATGGCACCGGCACCTTCCGCTACGGTCATCGGCGTGGGCCGTTCGCCACGGCAGTGGCCGGCGGCAACGAGTACAAGAACGCCGCCGGCGTCGTGAACATGGGCAACGGCCCGATCTATCACGGCCGCGACAACCCTTCGGGCGTGCCCGCCGCCTTCAACGGACGCTGGAGCTTCATGGTGCTGGCCTTCGACATATGCAATCGCGGCACGCAGATCGGCAGCGCCGACTTCATCGTCATCGATTGGTAGGCGAGCCGGCCCTGGCGCCTGCCGATACGACGTTCGCCTTTTCGCTGTCCCTCCCCGTGCGCAGAGCGTCATGAGCTCCACCATCCCGCTCCGTCTCGATGTCGAGCTCGAGCCTGCCGGGCTGAAGGTACGCCTGCGAAATCTCGCCGATCAGCCGATGCGAATCTGGGCGCTCGGCAATTCCTGGGGTGGTGCGTCATGGTTCTTGCAGCTGGTTGCCGCAGGCTCGCAGCACGAGCGTGTGCTTCGGCCCGGTAAGCAGCCCTACACGGTCAACCTGCCGCGCTTCCTCGAGGTGCCGGCGCGCGGGCAGCGAGTGATTGCCTTGACGCCCGGCGACCTCGACTGGACCTTCGGCGAGGACCTGTCGGCGTTGCGCGACGTGCCGCTCGGCGTGCGCGTGGTGCTCGAGATCGCGCCATCGAAAGAGGCGGTCGAGCAGCAGGTGACCACCGGCCGGGCCGAAAGCGCCGAGCTGACGTCACAGCCGCCGCACGGCTGGCTGTTTCTTCCGCCTGCCGCGAGCTAGGCATCGCATGCCCGGTGGCGCGACCGCGAGCTCGGAGCCGCCGTGAGCGGCGCACGTCGCGACCGGCCTTCGGGCGTCACGCGCTCGCAGCTCGTGCGCTCGGCGCTTGCCATGACCGCGGCCACGACATTTTCGCTTTCGACCCGCGCACAACCCGCAGGCACCGTCATGAAGATGAACACCCGTCCGATTCCCTCCACCGGCGAGGCGCTGCCCGTGATCGGCTGCGGCACCTACGTCGGCTTCGACCAGATGCCCGGCAGCGCCGCCTATGCGCAGTTGCCCGGTGTGGTCGAAGCACTGCTCGCCGCAGGCGGCAAGGTGCTCGACAGCTCGCCGATGTATGGCCGCGCCGAAGAAACGACCGGCGAGCTGCTCGCCGCGAACGGTCGTCGCGGCGACGTGTTCATCGCCACCAAGGTCTGGACGCGCGGCCGGAGCGAGGGCATCAGGCAGATGGAAGCGTCGATGCGCTTGTTGCGCGCCGACCGCGTCGACCTCATGCAGATCCACAACCTGGTCGACTGGCGCACCCACCTTGCGACCTTGCGCGACTGGAAGGAAAGCGCACGGATCCGCTATCTCGGCATCACGCACTACAGCGCGTCGGCCTATGCCGAGGTCGAGGCCGCACTGCGCGCCGAGAAGCTCGACTTCCTGCAGATCAACTATTCGCTCGACGACCGCGAGGCCGAGCGGCGCGTGCTGCCGCTGGCGGCCGAGCGGGGCGTGGCGGTGATCGTGAACGTGCCGTTCGGCGGCGGTGGCCTCTTGCGCGGCCTGCTCGACAAGCCGCTGCCGGCGTGGGCCGCGGAAATCGGCTGCACGAGCTGGGCCCAGGTGCTGCTCAAGTTCGTGCTGGGCAATCCGGCGGTGACCTGCGCGATCCCGGGCACGCGCCGGCGCGAGCACATGGAAGACAACGCCAAGGCCGGCTTCGGCGAGGTGCCGCCGCCCGCCTTCTGGCGCGACAAGCTGGCCGCGATCGAGCGCTGACGCCCGATCAGGTCGTTCCCTCTGCAAGGCCGGCACGCGTGCCGAGCCGCCGCACGATCAGCTCCGCCGTCATCAGATCGAGATGACCTCCGCCGGCGTTCTTGAAGAACGTGATGTCCGAGGGCGAGGTGCGGCCGGCGACGCCACCGCCAACCAGGTCGTACAAGTCGCCCCGCACATCGGCCTCGCGGATCGCGCCGCTCGCGATCGGCTGGAGGATGTCGCCCACGCCGTCGAGCGCCGATTCGCGGCGATCGACGAAGACACGCGCGCGGCGCGCCGCTTCGTCGTCGGCCTCGCGGTGAAGCGGCGTGTAGCCGCCGACCAGGTCGAGGTGCGCGCCCGGCTTCAGGTTGGCGCCCAGCACGAGTGGCTCGTGCGAGCGCGTGCAGGTGCTGACGATGTCGGCGATGCGCGTGGCCGCGGCGAGATCATCGACCGGTTCCGCATCGATTCCGTCTTCGCGCAGGCGCGCCGCCACCTGTGCCGCTCGCTCCGCGGTGCGGTTCCAGACGCGGACCCGACGTAGCGAGGGCCGGACCGCGCGGTGCGCGTGAACCAGCCGCGTCGACATCTCTCCGGCGCCGACCACGAGCAGGGTCTGCGGCTCGGGCGGCGCGAGGAGGCGGACGCCCAGCGCGGAGTCCGCGGCCGTTCGCCAGTAGGTGAGCTCGGTGCCGTCGATGACGGCGAGCGGCTGCCCGTTCGTGCCGTCGAAGATCACGCAGACGGCCTGCACCGCAGGCAGCTTGCCGCGCTCGAGGTTGTCGGGAAAGCTGGTGATCAGCTTGCTCGCCATGTAGCGGCCGTGATCGACCGCATGGCGCACGAAATACAGCGCCTTCTCGCTGCCGAGAAAAGCGTCCTGGACCTCGATCTTCGGCCGCCGATGCGCGGCCTCCAGAGCGTCGACCAGCATCGGAAAGGTCAGCAGGTTGCGGATTTCATCGGCGTTCACGAATCGCATCGTCGTCCCCAGGCGGCTCGGCCGCGCAGAAATTCTGTCAGCATCGAATCATGCGACGCGCCGACCCTGCAGCAAGGCCTGGCATCGGCGGCTCCGCCGGATCGGCGCAGCAGGCGCTCGCCCTGTACCGGCAGGGCCGCCTTGTCGAAGCGAAGGCGATCCTCGAGCGACTGGTTGCCGCGCCATCGCCCGACCCGGCTGTGCTGAAGCTGCTTGCCGCGGTCGCGTTCGGTCTTGGCGATGCGTCGGCCGGCGCCGGCGACTTCGCCACGGCGATCGCGTTCTACGACCGCAGCATCGCGGTTCAGCCCGGCAACGTCGAGCCGCACTACAACAAGGGCGTCGTGCTCTATCAATCGGGCCGCGCCGCGGAGGCTGCCGCTTGCTACGAGCGCGCGCTCGCGATCGCGCCGCAGCTCGCTGCAGCGCACAGCGCGCTCGGAGTCGTGCGGAGCGAAGCGGGCGAGCACGACGCGGCGCTGAGCCATCACGAACGCGCGGTCGCGCTCGAGCCGGCGAACCCCGAGTTCCACAACAACTTCGGCCTGGCGCTCGACCACGCCCACCGGCACGTCGAGGCGGTGCAACGTTTCGATGCGGCGCTCGCGCTCGCGCCCGGCGCCGCGGCGGCATGGTCCAACCGCGGCGTTGCGTTGCATCAGCTCGGCCGCCTGGCCGAGGCGCTCGCCAGCGCCGACCGGGCGGTCGCCATCGATGCCGCGGACGCCGAGGCGTGGTCGAACCGCGGCCTCGCCTTGCACGACCTGCGAAGGCACGAGGAAGCGCTGGCCGCGCACGAGAAGGCGACCCGGCTCGATCCGTCGTTCGCGAACGGATGGGCCAACCTGGGCGCGAGCCTGAATGCATTGAAGCGGCACGATCGGGCGCTCGCCGCGTATGACCGCGCGTTGGCGATCGCCCCCGGCATGTGGCAGGCGCAAGGCGACCGGCTTCACACCGCCATGCTGCTCTGCGACTGGACCGGCTTCGATGCGGCGACCGGGCGCATCTTCGACGGCATCGCGCAGGGCGACGCGTTCGTTCATCCGTTCGTGCTGTTGCCGACGGCTGCGTCGGCGGCACTTCAGAAGCGCAATGCCGAGCGCTGGATGGCGGCAAACTGTGTGCACGCAGCAGACGCTGAAGCTCCGCCTCCGCATGAAGCCCACGCGCGAATCCGGCTCGGCTATTTCTCCGCCGACTTCCGCCAGCACGCCGTCATGGACCTGATCGCCGAGCTGTTCGAGCGCCATGACCGCGGTCGCTTCGAGCTGTTCGCCTTCTCGTTCGGCCCGGTCGCGCAGGATGCGATGCGCGCACGGGTGATGGCGTCGTTCGACCGCTTCATCGAAGTGGGGGCGATGGGCGATCTCGAAGTCGCGGCGCTGGCTCGCAGCCTCGAGATCGACATCGCCGTCGACTTGAGCGGCTTCACGCAGGAGGCGCGGCCCGGCATCTTCGCGTCGCGCGCCGCGCCGGTGCAGGTGAACTACCTCGGCTATCCCGGAACGACGGCCGCGCCGTGGATCGACTACCTCGTTGCCGATCCGGTCCTCGTTCCGGACGATGCACGCCCGCACTACAGCGAGCTGATCGCATTGCTGCCGCACTGCTACCAGGCCAATGCCTCGTGGCAGCCGATCGCACCGACAAGCCTGCGGCGGCAGGATGCGGGCCTGCCCGAAGACGGCTTCGTCTTCTGCTCGTTCAACAACAGCTACAAGATCACGCCCGACGTCTTCGCGGTCTGGATGCGACTGCTCGAACACGTGCCGGACAGCGTGCTCTGGCTCATCGAGGCGAACGCGGGCGCGGTCGCCCACCTGCGCGGCGAGGCGGTGCGTCGCGGCATCGCGGCCGAGCGCATCGTCTTTGCCGAACGGACGAATCGCGACGCTCATCTGGGCCGGCACCAGCTCGCCGACCTGTTCGTCGACACGCTGCACTACGGCGCCCACACCACGGCCAGCGACGCGCTCCGAGCCGGCCTGCCCGTGCTCACCTGCCTCGGCGAGACATTCGCGTCGCGTGTCGCGGCGAGCCTGTGCCGCGCGGTCGGCCTCGACGAGCTGGTGTCGGCCAGCATCGCCGACTACGAAGCCACTGCGCTTGCGCTGGCAGCCGATCGCGAACGCCTCGGCGCACTGCGCGGTCGGCTCGTCTCGGCCTTGCCACGATCGCCCTTGTTCGACGCGCCGCGCTTCGCCCTCGACCTGGAACAGCTCTACGCGGCCATGCACGAGCGGCGGCGTGCCGGACTGCCGGCCGCGCACCTCGGCCTGCGCCTCGCGGACGTGGGCAGCGCCTAGCGCGCGCCGCGGGTCCGGGCCGCGAGCACCTGGCGCACCTTCCGTGCCAGCGCATCGCGGCTGTAGGGCTTGGCCAGGAGGTCCACGCCGGCATCGAGCCGGCCGCCGTGAACGACGGCGTTCTCGGTGTAGCCGGAAGTGAAGAGGACGGCGATTCCAGGCAGGCGCTCGCGCACCTTGCGCGCGAGCTCCGGGCTCTTGAGCGGGCCGGGCATGACGACGTCGGTGAACAGCAAGTCGATGCTCACCCCGCTCTCGACGATGGCGAGCGCGTTCGCTGCGTCCCTGGCCTTGAGGACGCGATAGCCGAGCTCTGTCAGCATGTCGACGACGGTGGTTCGCACTTCGTCATCGTCCTCGGCGACCAGGATGGTCTCGCTGCCGCCACTGGCGACGACCTCGTCGACGACGGTCGGCAGGTCTTCGCTCTGCAGGGAGCGCGGCAGATAGATCTTGACCGCCGTGCCGTGGCCGGGCTCGCTGTAGATCTTGGCGTGGCCGCCCGACTGCTTGACGAATCCGTAGACCATCGACAGGCCCAGGCCGGTGCCCATGCCTTCGGGCTTGGTCGAGAAGAAAGGGTCGAACGCCCGGGCCACGACCTCGGGCGTCATGCCGCTGCCGGTGTCGCTGACGGCGAGCATCACGTACTGGCCCGCCAGCACGTCGGCGTGCTGGCGCGCGTAGCTGTCGTCGAGCAAGGCATTGCCGAGCTCGATCGTCAGCTGGCCGGCGCCGTCCATCGCATCGCGCGCATTGATGGCCAGGTTGAGCAGGGCGTTCTCGATCTGGTTCGGGTCGACCGAGGTGTTCCACAAGCCGCCCGACACCACGGTCTCGATCTCGATCGCCTCGCCGAGCGCGCGGCGCAGCATGTCTTCCATGGCGACGACGAACCGGCCGATGTTGACGACCTTCGGCTGCAAGGCCTGGCGCCTTCCGAAGGCCAGCAACTGGCTGGCGAGCTGCGCACCGCGCTTGACCGCCGCGTCGGCCTTGGCCAGGCGCTGCTCGACCTTCTCGTTGCCGGCCGTGAACCGCGCCAGCAGCTGCAGGTTGTTGGAGATCACCTGCAGGATGTTGTTGAAGTCGTGCGCGACGCCGCCCGTCAGCTGGCCGATCGCGTCCATCTTCTGCGCCTGGCGCAATTGCTCTTCGGTCTGGCGCAGTGTCTCGGCATGCGCCCGATCGGCTGTCAGGTCGCGGCCGACCGCATTGACGAGTCCGTCGCCCGGCACCGCCGTCCAGCTGATCCAGCGCACGCTGCCGTCCTTGTGCCGATAGCGGTTCTCGAACCGGATCGCACTGTCGTGTTGCGCGAGGCGCGCGAGGGCGGCTGCGCTGGCTTCGAGGTCGTCGTCGTGGACCAGGTCGAGCAGGCCGCGGCCGACCATTTCGTTTTCGGCCCAGCCGAGGATGGCGCTGCCGGCCGGGTTCACGGCGGTGATCGTGCCGTCGAAGCGCGCGACCAGCATGATGTCCGACGAGAGCCGCCAGAGACGATTGCGATCGGCGGTGCGCTCGGCGATCTCGCGCTCGAGGTATTCGTTGAGATGCGCCAGCGCTGCCGCGGTGGTCTTCTGGTCTTCGATGTCGGTGTTGGTGCCGACCCAGCGCGCCAGCCGGCCGCCGTGATCGCGGATCGGCACGGCACGCGCGATGTGCCAGCGGTAGACGCCGTCGGCGCGGCGCAGCCGGAACTCGGTCTCGTAGCCCTCGCCCGAGGCGAGCGCCGCGGCCCATCGCGGCGCGGCCGCCGGCAGGTCCTCGGGATGGACGAGGCCGGCCCAGCCCTGGCCGTCGAGCGAGCCGGGCGCGGCGCCGCTGTAGTCGTAGACCCGGTCGTTGAACCAGTCGAGCAAGCCGTCGGCCGGCGCCGTCCACACGTGGTTGGGCATGGCCTGGGCGAGCGTGCGGAACTGCATCTCGCTGGCGCGAAGGTGCTCGTCCGCTTCCTTGCGCTCGGTGATGTCGCGGCAGACCGCGACCAGGCGCTCTGGTCCGCCGCCAGGCGACGGCAGCGGCGAGACGATCACGTCCCACCACTTCGGTATGCCGGAGCGGGTTGCGGCAAAGCCCTGGAAGCGCCCGTTCCGTCCCGAGCGCGCGTCGGCGACGGCGGCGCGGGCGGCCTCGTAGTCGCCACCCTTCCAGACGCGCAGCCACGAATGGCCGATGAGGGGTTCGACGCTCTCGATCTCCATCGCGTCGATGCCGCCGGGGCTGATGAACATCGTGTTGCCCTCGCCGTCGAGCACCAGGATGCAGTCGCGACTCGACGCGAGCAGGAAGGCGCTGACGGCCTGCGACTCGCGCAAGAGGTCGGCGCCGCGCGTGCCTTCCGCGGGCGCCTCGTCGTTTCGGCCGGTGTCGGTCATTTCGGAGAGCGAACGTCGGCGATCACGCTGCGCACGAAAGCGCGCGAGGTCGCGCCGAGGTTGCCGAGCAGGGGAGCGATGGCGCGCTTCAGCGATTCGCGCGCGGCCGGCGTTGCGGTGCCGAGCTCGGCATAGGTGTCGACGCCGGTCTGCGTGACGCCGAAGACGTACGCCGGATCGGACACGTACTTCGGCTGCAGCAAGGCGACCAGCGCTGCGTCGATGGCGTCGGCCGCGGCGTTGGCCCGGCTCGAGACCACCTGGCGCGGCCAGTCGTCGTCGTAGGGCGTCGCTGCGTCGAGCTTCGTGTCGCGCAGCGCCTCGATGCCGACATCGGCGGCGGCAGGATTCGCATAGGCCGCGCGCATCCAGCGTCGCTCGAAGTTCTCGAGCGCGAAGTGCCGGTTGGTCACGAGCTGGATCGCCGAATCCTTGGGACCGTGCACGCCGGCGAGGTCGAGCGTGTTGATCCACAGCATGCGCGCGACGCCGACACCGGGCAGCACGCGTGCGTGATAGGGCTGCGTGAGATCCTGCAGGTAGTGCATGCCCCAACCGGTGAAGCGCCAGGCCCAGTAGTCGTGGCCGCTGCGCAGCGCGAACGCGGCCAGCGATCGCCACAGATGGATGCGGTATTCCGGATAGGCACGCTTCAGGAAGGGAGCGGCCTTGTAGACGATGGCGGCCTCGTGGAAGTAGCCCAGGTGCAGAGGTCCCTGGCTCGACCACTCGACCGCGGGATTGCCGAAGGGCTGCTTGCCGAAGCCGTACGCGGCGCCATGCGCCGTGCCGCTGTTTTCCCAGAGCCCGAAGTCGAGGCCGTAGTCGGGCTCGTCGGCCGCACTCGCGATCACGTCGATCGCCGGAACGAGCTCGCTCTCGCGCAAGGCGACGAAGGTGTTCAGCTTCGCGGCTTCGTCGGTCTTCATCACGGTCACGTCGGTCTCGGCCAGCACCGTCCGGCTGCCGGCCGACTGGCCCGGCGACAGCTGCAGATAGAGCGCCAGGCGCGCCGACGGGTTGACGCGCACGGCGGCCAGAAAGTGGGCGACGAGCTGCTGCGGCGCCGGCACAGGTTCGGCAGCGAAGGCGAGCGAATCGGGGCGCGACGGATAGGCCGGCACGTGCTCGCGCGCCCACGCTTCTTCGTTGCGCAGCACCGTCGCCAGGGCCGCCGGGTCGGCAGCCAGAAAGGCCGACAGCGATTCGACCTTGACCGGAGCGCGACCGGTCAGCTCCGGCAGCACCGACAGGGCGGGCCAGGTACACAGCGCGTGGTTGCTCCACGCACATGCGGCGCTGGCCGCGAGACTCGCGCCCACGAAGACCGCTGTCCGCACGGCGTGACGCCATGCCCGGGCCGTGCCGTCGGTTCTAAGGGTGAGCATCGGTGACTCGCGATCAGCCGTCTTCCTGATCGCCGGCACTGCCGGCACCAAGGTAGTCCTTGATCTTGTCGACGCGCGTGCCGACCTCCTGGACCGCCTTCCACAAGGCTTCATCGGTGATGCCGAGGGCCAGGCACCAGCGATCGACCGCGGCCTTGTCGCTGACGTCGACGTGGACCTCCGAGCCGGGGTCGTCAGCGGCCTGCGTTTCCGTTGTCATCGTCCACTCCCCGGCTTCAGCGAAGCCAGTTGGTCCAGAAAAACCAGGCCAGCGCGCACAAGCCCGCGGCGCAGGCGATCGCGGCGCCGGCCGCGGCCCGCAGGTAGTACCGCAGCTCGTACGAAGACATCCGCGGTCCACCGACGCGCGGGTAGTGAGCCACCAGCTTGAGGCAGGTGAAGGCGGCGCCGGCGAAGCTCGCGAGAAAAGCGCCCACGGCCCACGCCACGGCCGATCGGTTCACCGGCTGTGCGAATGCCTTTTCGATCAGCGTCACGGTGAAGAGCAGCGCACCGGCAGCCATCGTCATGTCATGGCGCAAGAACTCGAAGAGGGCACGCCGCTGGTCGCGCCGGTTGGCACCGCCGTCTTCTTCGGAGACGACTCCTGGCGCCGTTTCGGCAAACGCGGTCGGACGCCAGTCAGTGCTTTTCATGCGGCGGAAGTCTAGGGCCGACGGCGCGCGCTCGGTGACCGGGCGTCACTACAGGGACGCTCAGCGCGCGAAGACGAAGTGGCAGGTCCTTCCCGTCAGCCGTTCGCCGCTGCCCGACGACGGCTCGAACCGGGCCTTGACCCGGTAGGTGTAGGCCTTGCCTTGCTGCGCGCCGTTGATCGCGTACTTGGGGTTGTTCACGATCCCTTCGAGCCGAAGCGTGGCGGCGCCGTCTTCGGCGATCCTGCCGGTCAGCAGGTGCCAGCCGGGCTCGCCTTCGGCGCCGTGGACGGCGCGCAATCGGCTGTTCGTGACTTCGCCCGGGAAGCGGTGCGTGTAGCCCTTGGCGTCGTCGTCACCGCTGTGCGGCGGGCAGCTCAGCGTGACGTTCCACGGGCCGTCGAATTTCGAGGGCAGATGGGCCGCGAAGGCCTGCGCTCCGACGACGGCGAACGCGAAGGCGAGGAGTATCTGTCTGCGATGCATGATTCGATTTTTCCATCTGGAGAGCAAATGCTGGAGACGCTGGCGGCCCTGTTCGACGCGATCAGCGCGACTTGATGACCAGCGCGATCCCGCCCAGGATGGCGATCGCCGCGAGCAGCAGCCGAAGCGTGGGCGGCTCGCCGAGCAGGACGATGCCACCGAGCGCTGCAATCACCGGCACGCTGAGCTGGATGGTCGCTGCGCTTGTCGCCTTCAATGCGGGCAGGACGGTGTACCAGATCGCATAGCCGATCCCCGACGTGATGGCGCCCGACGCGATCGCGTAGCCGACGCCGGCAGCGTCGAGCGAGGCCGACGGCAGCATCGCGAGGCTCAGCACGGCAGCGAAGGCGACCGCGCGCAGGAAGTTGCCCGCGGTCACGCGCAGCGGGTCGCCCGCGCCCTTGCCACGCAAGGAGTAGACGCCCCACGCGATGCCCGCGCCGAGCATCAGCGCCGAGCCCCGCAGAGGCGGCGCCGAGAGGCCGGGCAGGAGCAGGCCGATCAATCCGCACAGCGCGCACGCCAGCCCCGCGATCTGCCAGCCGCGCAGGCCTTCGCCGCGCCACAAGCCGACGCCGATCATGGTCGCCTGCACCGCGCCGAACAGCAGCAACGCGCCTGTGGCTGCGGTCAGGCTCAGGTAGGCGAACGAAAACGCGGCGGCGTAGGCAAAGAGCGCGAGCGCGGAAACCCAGCTTCCCGCCGGCTTGTGTGTGCCGCCTTTCGCACGGACGATCAGCCACAGCGCCAGCGCGCCGGCAACGATGCGGATCGCGGTGAAGCTCGCGGCGTCGATGCGGCTGGCGGTGAAGGCGGCGCGGCACAACAGAGAATTGCCGGCGAAGGCCAGCATCGCGAGCAGCGTCAGGGCAAATACTCTGGGTCGTGGCATCGGATCATTCTGAAGGCTGGCGCAGCAGCGCGCACGGCATCGAAAGCGCGGGAGACATCGAATGAAAACCTATCGCATCGCGACCATTCCCGGCGACGGCATCGGCAAGGAGGTCGTTCCCGCCGGGCGCGAGCTGCTCGAGGCGCTGGCCGCGTCGGGCAGCGGCTTCGCCTTCGAGTTCGAGAATTTCGCCTGGGGCGGCGACTGGTTCCGCGCCCACGGCACGATGATGCCGGACGACGGCCTCGATGCGCTGCGCGACAAGGACGCGATCCTGTTCGGCTCGGCTGGCGATCCACACATCCCCGACCACGTCACGCTGTGGGGCCTGCGCCTGAAGATCTGCCAGGGCTTCGACCAGTACGCCAATGTGCGGCCGACCCGCATCCTTCCCGGCATCGACGCGCCGCTCAAGCGCTGCGCTCCCGACGACCTGAACTGGGTGATCGTGCGCGAGAACTCCGAGGGCGAGTACGCCGGCGTCGGCGGCCGCGTGCACCAGGGCCATCCGATCGAGGCGGCCACCGACGTCTCGATGATGACCCGCGCCGGCGTCGAACGGATCATGCGCTTTGCCTTCCGGCTCGCGCGGTCGCGGCCGAGGAAGCTGCTGACCGTCGTCACCAAGAGCAACGCACAGCGCCACGCGATGGTGATGTGGGACGAGATCGCGGCGCAGGTCGCGAAGGAGTTCAGCGACGTGACCTGGGACAAGGAGCTGGTCGACGCTTGCACCGCGCGCATGGTCAACCGGCCGACATCGCTCGATACGCTCGTCGCGACCAACCTGCATGCCGACATCCTGAGCGACCTCGCCGCCGCGCTGGCCGGCAGCCTGGGCATCGCGCCCACCGGCAACATCGACCCGGAGCGCCGCTATCCCTCGATGTTCGAGCCGATCCACGGCTCGGCCTTCGACATCATGGGCAAGGGCTGGGCGAATCCGGTCGGCACCTTCTGGTCGGTCGTGATGATGCTCGAGCACCTGGGCGAAGCCGCTGCCGCCGAGCGCGTGATGCACGCGATCGAGCAAGTCACCGCCGACCCCGCGCTGCACACCCGCGACCTGGGCGGCACGGCCGGTACCGCCGACGTGACGCGGGCGGTTTGCGAGCGGATCGCCGCATCCGGCCAGCGCCGGGCTGCATGAGGTTCGTTGGGGACGGGAAGCTGGCCATCGAGTAGCCGCTCGCATTTCCGGCCCTATTGCCGCAACGGCCTCGATTCAGACCCCCTCGTCTCGCTTGCCGTTCGGCGCGACGGCAAGGTTCGGCCGAAAATCCCCGAGCGCCTCCTTCGAGGCAAACACGTTCAGATCAGGGCCCGCCTCGATGTCTTCCTTGTGCCAGCTGTTCTACGTCAGCAATGCCAGCCGGCCCTACGAGGATGCGGTGATTCAGGACATCCTGCAAACCTCGAGGCGCAACAACCGAAGGAGCGACGTGACCGGCTGCCTGCTCTTCTCGGGCCTTCATTTCGCCCAGGTACTGGAGGGAGCCGAAGCAGTCGTGGCCCCGCTCGCCAGACGCATTGCCGGCGATCCGCGACATGCGAACGTGACGGTGCTGAGGGAGAGCCATCGCCCGGAGCGCGAATATGGCGACTGGTCGATGGCCTACCTGCATGACCTCGGCCTCGAAGACCGGCTGGAGCAATTTATGCGCTCGCCGGAACACGACCAGCGAGATATCGCCGAAGTCATGGCCCGGATGAAGCCGGACACGGTCATGGGGGCGCTCCGGTAGCGGGGGGCGTCCGGCGCAACGCCGCGACTACCAGTCGACGTACCGCGTGACGCCCATGCGCGTGAACCAGTCGTTGTCCGGCGACTGATGACCGCCGCCTTCCGAGCTGTAGTTCACCGTCAGCTCCTCGCCCACCGCGATCGGCCTGATCGCGACGAAGCGGAGCACCTTGGCCACGGCGTCGCCCTCGTAGCGCATGTTGGCCGGGTTGGCGTGGTTGTAGATGCTGCCGTAGCCGAGGGCCAGGCAGTGTTCGTCGGTGTTCGTTCGCGACAGCGCGCCCCAGTTGAACAGGATCTTGCGCACTTCCTCCGGCACCTCCGCGAAGCTGGCCGAAAACAGGACGACCGGGCAGACCTCCACCGTTTCACCCTCGAGATGCGCACGCGCGGCAAAGACGCCACGGCCCTTGATCGTGCCTGTCTCGCCCACGAAGATGTTCAGAGAGTCGCGCTGCATGTCGTGGGGCGGGCCGTGGCGCCTCATGTGTCGGTGGCGAATGATAGAAGAGGGGAATCCACCGCTCTCCGGCGCGCGCTTTCTTCGGTGGCCGGCAGCGATCGCTTTTGACGACTTCTGGGTGGCGCCGCGGTTGGCCTCCGGCTAGCGTGGCAAACCCAGGCCGCGCTGCGCGATCAGGCTGCGCTGGATCTCGTTGGTGCCGATCGAGATGACCCACATAAGCGAATGGCGCAGGCCCTGCTCGAAGCGGCCGCGCTCCAGGCTGCCGGGCGCATCCTGCGACAGCGCGGCGCGCGGGCCCAGGATGTCGAGCGCGGCCTCGCCGAAGCGCTCCATCAGCTCGCCGGAAAACACCTTGCTGATCGCGCCCATTTCCGGCGGCGTCGTGCCGCCGGTGGCGAGCTCGGCGCAATGGATCATGAGGCGTCGCCCGACCTCGATCTCGGCGGCGAGCGTGGCGACGCGGTCGCGCACCAGCGGGTCTTCGCGGCGCGCGGCGCCCTCGTCGCGCAACACCTGGCACAGGCGGTCGAAGACATGCGCCACCTTCAGCACGATGCCGCCGCCGACCAGGCCGCGCTCGTTGGCGAGCGCGTCGGTGAGCACCTTCCAGCCACCGTTCAATGGGCCGATCAGAGCATCGGCGGGCACGCGAACGCCGTCGTAGAAGATGTTGGCGAAGCTGCCGTCGTACATCGTCTTCGCCGGCTTGACGCTGATGCCCGGCGTGTCCATCGGCACCACGAACATGCTGATGCCGGCGTGCGCGGGCTTGGCCTCTCGGTCGGTGCGCGCGGCGAGGAACATGTATTTTCCCCAGTAGGTCGTGGTCCAGATCTTCTGACCATCGATGACCCACTGGTCGCCGTCGCGGACGGCGCCGGTGCGCAGCGCCGCCAGATCCGAGCCGGCCTCGGGCTCGCTGTAGCCCATGCCGTGCATCGCCTCGCCGTGCAGGATCTCGGGCAGGTATCGCTGTCGTTGCTCCGGCGTGCCGAACATCATGAAGGCGTTTGCCTGCACCGCGGCGCCGTAGCGCGGCGGCACGTCGGCGCGCTCCATCGTCTCCATGAAGGCGATCTGCTCGATCGGCGTGCGCGCCTGGCCGCCGAACTCGCGTGGCCAGCCGAGGCCGAGCCAGCCGGTCTTGCCCAGGTCGCGTGCGAACGCCGGGTCGAACTCGCGGTCGTGGAAGGCAAGCGTGTCGAACGCGGCCTTGCGCGCGCCGCTCCAGTGCGTTTGCAACCAGGCGCGCACCTCGGCGCGAAATGCGTTGCCGGCGACGCCGAGGTCGTACTCGGGCAGCACGGCATTCGCCTCGTCGAGCCAGTGCGCGGCCAGTTCGCGACGCGCTGCGGCAGCGCCGCCGAAGGCCAGCGCGTCGAGGTGGACACGTCGGAAGTGGCGCGGCGCTTCGTGCTCCTCGGCGTAGCCGATCGCGCCGAAGGCGTGCTGCGTTTCGAGCGAGACCTTGCGCAAGGCCGGGCCGCCGAAGGCCGCGGCCGCTGCCGCGAAATAGCGCCACGACGCCGCGCCGAGATCGAAGGACTCGGCAGCGTGCTCGAGCGTGACGCGCACGCCTTCGAGGGCGATCAGGTTGTCGGCGAGCTTGTGCTGGATCGCCTGGAAGCGGCCGATCGGCTGGCCGAACTGGCGACGCTCCCTGGCGTAGTCGACGACCATCTCGAACGCGCGCCGCGCCGCGCCGAGTGCACGCGAGAGCAGGGCGATACGGGCGATGCGCTGCAGGTCGACGAGCGTGTCCTTGTCAAGCGCGACGAAGCTCGCCGACGCTTCGCTCAGAGTGATCTCGCACCACTCTTCGGCGCCGAGCGCGCGCGTTGCGACGACGTGGCTTGTCGATGAATCGAGCGTGACGACGGCGACGCCGCCGCCGCCGCGCGAGGTCGCGACGACGAGGTCTGTCGCGGCGGCAGCAGCGTCGACGAAGCGGAGCGTTCCCGACAGGGTCTCGCCGCGCCACCCGACGGCACCGGCATCGGCACCTGCGTCGCATTCGCCGAAGCTCCAGCAGACGCGCGCCATGCCCGAGTGCAGGCGATCGCGCAACGCGGCGGCGGGACCGTTCGCATCGGCCAGGCCGCCCAACGCCAGGTTGGCCAGGCCCGCGCCGAGCATCGGCGCCGGGCACGCAGCGCGCCCCAGCTCTTCCATGACTATCGCCAGCTCGCGCAGTCCGCCTTCTGTCGCATCGCTGCCGAGACTGGCCACGCCCTGCTCGACGAGCCGCGACCAGATCGCCGCGACCGCTTCGGGATCGCGACCGTGCTCCACGGCGCCGGTTGCCGGCCAATGCGTCTCGAGAAGGCCGCGCAGCGAGTCGCGCAGCATGCCGCGCTCCTCGGCGCCGGGCAGCTCATTCGCATCGACGGCGCCGCGACCTTTCACGCAGCGACCGTGCCGAAGGTGCCTTTCGCGCGCAGGCCTGCGATCGTCGCGGCATCGAGTGCGAGCGCGTCGTGCAGCACCTCGTCGGTGTGCTCGCCGAGGCCGGCAACGAGCGGCCGCGCGACGACCGGCGTCGCCGACATCAGGTATGGCACGTTGGCGACCTTGAAGCGCGCGTCGGCTTCACCGAGCTCGACGAACAGGCCGCGCTCGGCGCATTGCGGATCGGCCATCGCCTCGCCGACGCTGCGATAGCGCGAGCACGGCACGCCGGCCTTCATGAAGACGCGCTCGCATTCGGCGCCGCTGCGTTGCGAAGTCCAGGCCTCGATCAGGCCGAGCAGGGCCGGCCAGTTCGCCTCCTTGGTGGCCATCGTCGCGAAGCGCGGATCGGTCTTGCCGTCGGGGTAGCCGATCGTGTCGAACAGCACCTCGAGGTTCTTCTGCGTCACTGCCGCGACCATCACGTAGCCGTCGCTGGCACGGACCGGCTCGTAGACCTGGCGCGGCCGGTCGGGCGGGAACTGCGCCGCCTGCATCTCGTAGATGAGCATGCCGAGCACCGAGTCCATGAGCGAGACGTCGATGTGCTGGCCCTGATCGCTCTTCTCGCGTTCGTAGAGGGCGAGCTGGATGGCGCCGAAGGCGTACGACGCGCCCATCACGTCGGCGATGAAGATGCCGTTGTTGGCAGGCCGGTCGCCGCCGCGCTGGTACTGGTTGTAGGCCAGCTCGTAGCCCGAGGCGGCGTGGATCACGGGCGCGTAGGCGGGCGCCGAGGCCATCGGCCCGGTCTGGCCGAAGCCGGAGATCGAGGCGTAGATCAGGCGCGGGTTCGTCTTCGACAAGGACTCGTAGTCGAGGCCGAGCCTCTTCATCACGCCGGGTCGAAAGTTCTCGACGACGACGTCGGCCTTGGCCACCAGCTCTCGCGCGAGGCGCTTGCCGTCCTCGGTCTGCAGGTCGAGCACGATGCTCTTCTTGCCGCAGTTCATCGAAGCGTAATAGGTGCTCACGCCGCCACGCTGGGGTGGCCGCTGCCGCACTACGTCGCCTTCAGGCGGCTCGATCTTGACGACCTCGGCGCCGGCGTCGGCGAGCATGCGCGTGCACATCGGCCCCGACATGACGATCGTGAAGTCGACGACGCAGAGGCCCGCGAGGGCCGGGCCCCGTGCGGCGGCCGATGGGGACGCGGCGGCGCTCATCCCTTGAACACCGGCTTGCGACGCTCCTTGAATGCCGTCGTCGCTTCGCGGTGATCGGCAGTCGCGAAGGTCACCTGCTCGAGCGCCATCGACGCTTCCATCAGGTGGTTGACGCGCTCCTTGACGATCTGGTTGATCGAGAGCTTGGTCCAGCGGATCGCCCAGGTCGGTCCGTGCGCCAGCTCGTGCGCGATCTTCATCGCTTCGGCCAGCACCTCGCCTGCCGGTTTGCAATGGTTGACGAGACCGATGCGCTCGGCCTCGGGGCCCTTCAGCAGCGTGCCGCGCATCAGGTATTCCTTGGCCTTCTGCACGCCGATGAGAAGCGGCCAGATGACGGTGCCGCCGTCGCCAGCGACCAGGCCGACCTTGTTGACGTGGCTGTCGCCGATCCGCGCGTCTTCCGACATCACCGTGATGTCGCAGAGCAGGGCGATCGTCGCTGCGAGGCCGACGCAGTCGCCGTTGATGGCGCAGACGATCGGCTTGTCGAGCTCGAGCTGGCGGTTGACGAGGCGGCGGCTGACCATCGGGTCGTGCACTTCGCCTTCTTCGAGCACGTCCCCGCCCTGGCGCTCGGACATCGCCTTGACGTCGCCGCCGACGCTGAAGATGGTGCCGGCGCCGGTGAGCAGCACGGCGCCCACGGCCGGGTCGTCGGCGAGGTCGTCCCAGATCGTGCGGAACTCGCGGATCAGGCGCTGGTTGATGGCATTGCGCGCCTCGGGCCGGTTGATGGTGACGGTGGCGACCTTGTCGGCGACCTCGATCTTGAGGTCGTGATAGCCGGCGTAGCGGGACATGGATGGAACTCCGGGTGGGCGTTGGGGAACGAGGCGGGCGTGCGCCCTACTCCGACCTGATGTTGTTGTCGCGGATCACGGGCGTCCAGCGGGCAACTTCATCGACCGTCATCTGGCTCAGGCGCTGCGGCGTCGCCGTGCGCACGATGACGCCGAAGGTCGTGAACTTCTGCTGCACGTCGGGAATCTGCAGCGCCTTGGTGATGGCGTCGTTCAGCTTGGCAACGACGTCGGCCGGCATGCCCGCCGGGCCGACGATCGCGAACCAGCTTTCGGCCGCGTAGCCGGGATAGAGCGAGGCGATGGTCGGCGTGCCCGGCTCGAGCGGCGATGGCTCGGGCGAGGTGACGGCGAGCAGCTTGAGACGCTTCTGCGCGATGAAGTCGTTCATCGCCGCCGAAGGCGTGGTCACCAGCAGCTGCACCTCGCCGGCGATGACGGCGGTCGTCGTCGGGCCCTGGCCCTTGTATGGGATGTGCGTCATCTTGAGACCCGCCTTGCTGGCGAGCAGCTCGGTCGCGAGCTGGCCGAACGAGCCGATGCCCGCGGAGGCGTAGGCGATCGGGTTCTTCTTCGCGTACTCGACGAAGCCCTTCAGGTCGTTCACCGGCAGCGACGCCGGCACGACCGCGACCATCGGCGCCGAAGAGACGAGCGCGACCGACGTGAAGTCCTTGACGCCGTCGTAGTTGGCCTCCTTCTGTACGAAGGGCACGACGGCCAGGTTGCCGTTGTTGACGAAGAAGAGCGTGTAGCCGTCGGCCTTGGAGCGGATCACCTCGCGCGCCGCGAGCGCGCCACCGGCGCCCGGCTTGTTGTCGACGATGATCGGCTGGCCGAGCGCCTTCTGCAGCGGCTCCTGCAGCACGCGGGCCATGATGTCGGTCGTGCCGCCCGCCGCATAGGGGATGACGAGGCGGATCGGCTTGTCGGGAAAGCCCTGCGCGGCAGCGCCGAGCGGCAGCGCGAGCGCGAAAGCGGCGAGCGCCGGGAAGAGGGCGATGCGACGCCGGGTCGGGTGGTTCGTGGTCATGGTTGTTGTCTCCTTCACGCGTTGAGCAGGTGGCGTGCGATCACCACCCGCTGGATCTGGTTCGTGCCTTCGAAGATCTGCGCCAGCTTGGCGTCGCGCATCATTCGCTCGACGGGATAGTCCTTGGTGTAGCCGTAGCCGCCGAAGATCTGCACCGCGTCGGTGGTCACCTTCATCGCCATGTCGCTCGCCACGCACTTGGCCATGCTGGCCAGCACGTTGAGTCGGTCCCAGTCGGAGGCGTCGCCGGCGCGGGCGCATTCGTAGACAAGGGCGCGCGAGGCTTCCATCTGCATCGCCATGTCGGCGAGCATGAACTGCACGCCCTGGAAGTCGGCGATCGGCTGCTTGAACTGCTTGCGCTCCTTGGCGTAGGCGACCGACGCGTCGAGCGCGCCCTGTGCCAGGCCGACGCACTGCGCGCCGATCGTCGGCCGGTTCAGGTCGAGGGCGCGCAGCGAAGCGCGAAAGCCCTTGCCTTCCTCGCCGACAAGGTTCTCGACCGGCACGCGCACGTTGTCGAGAAAGATCGGCGTGTTGGGGGCGCCGCGCCACCCCATCTTGCGTTCGTGGCGGCCGAAGGTGATGCCCTTCATCTTCTTCGGCTCGAGCACGAAGGCGCTGATCCCCGCGCTGCCGCGCTCGCCCGCGGTGCGCGCCATCAGGACGATGAACTCGGCGTCGACGCCGTAGCTGCACCACTGCTTGCGGCCATTGATGACGTAGCTGTCGCCGTTGCGGACCGCGCGTGTCTGCATCGCGCTCACGTCGGAGCCGGCCTGCGGCTCGGAGATGGCGATCGCGGTGACGACGCCGCCTTCGGCGATGCGCGGCAGGAAGCGCTGGCGTTGCTCTTCGGAGCCGAAGTGCAGCAGCGGCATGATGAACATCGTGTTCAGCCCGGCGATCGAGCCGCAGGCCGGCGAGACGCGCGATATCTCTTCGCGGGCGATGCACATCAGCGTCAGGTTGCCTTCGGGGCCACCGTACTTCTCAGGCACCCAGAGCTGCATCAGGCCCATGTCGCCGTAGATCTTCAGCAGCTCGGTCGGAAAGCGGTCGGTCTCGTCGATCTCGGCGGCGATCGGCGCGACGTGGCGCTCGACCATCCGTCGGATGCTGTCGCGGAAGGCGACCTGCTCTTCGGTGAAATTCACGTCGGTGTCCCCGGCTTGGCGCTACAGTTCGGCGTCATTGGCACTGAGATCTAATGGTGCTACCATTCCATTATGGGAGCCAAACAATGAAGGCGTCAAGTCCCATCGAGATGGCCGAGCGTTCCGCCCCGACCTTCGAGCCGATCCACACGCGGCGCGCCTTCGAGGAGATATGCGACCGCATCCGCGCGCAGATCGCCGCAGGCACGTTGAGGCCGGGCGACAAGCTGCCGGCAGAGCGCGATCTGGCGCTGCAGCTCGGCGTCGGCCGCAACGCGCTGCGCGAGGCACTGCGAAGCCTCGAGATCGCCGGCATCGTGCGCCTGCAGAAGGGCGCCAAGGGGGGCGCGTTCATCCAGGCCGGCGACGCCGGGCGCATGGACGAGGTGGTGCGCGACATGCTGAGCCTGGGCTCGATCTCGGTCGCCGAGCTGACCGAGTCGCGTGTCCACATCCAGGATCTGGTGGTGCGCCTGGCCTGCGAGCGGGCGACGCGCGCCGACCTCGATGCGCTGGAAGCGAACATCGATGACACCGAGCGGGTGACGGCGTCGGGCCGTTACCTCGATCGCGTCGAGTGCTCGCGCGAGTTCTATCGGCTGCTCGTCGCCGCGGCGCACAACCAGGTGCTGGCCATGATCGTCCGCTCGATCACCGAGATACTGATGCAGTTCGTCTACACGCGCGTCGCCGGCGGCGGCAAGCCGCAGCCCAAGCTGGTGGAGAAGCGCCGCGCCTTTCTCGCTGCCTTGCGTGCGCGCGACGCCGAACTGGCAACGAGCCTGATGCGCACGCATCTCGCGTCGGTGCATCGATTGCTCGAGCCATTCATCGTCGCTGCGCCGGCACGCGGACTGCGCGCCGTGTCGACCTGACCCGCGCCATGACGGGTTCCCCCACGCCGCCGCGCGTCGACGCGCTTGCCGGCCTGCGCGTCCTCGATTTCTCGATCATGGTGGCCGGCCCGTACTGCGCGCGCCTGTGCGCCGACATGGGCGCCGACGTGCTGAAGATCGAGCCACCCGAAGGCGACGACATGCGCCAGCGCGCGCCGCTGCGCGAAGGATCGAGCGTCTACTTCGGACAGCTCAACGCCGGCAAGCGCAGCCTCGTGCTCGACCTGAAGAACACCGAGGCGATCGCCCTCGTGCATCGGCTGGTCTGCGACGCCGACGTGCTGATCGAGAACTTTCGTCCCGGCGTGATGGAGCGGCTCGGCCTCGGCCACGCGGCGCTGCGCGCGATCAACCCGCGACTGGTCTATTGCTCGATCTCGGGCTATGGCCAGGAAGGTCTGGCCGCCGGGCGCGCCGCCTACGCGATGATCGTGCATGCGGCGAGCGGCTTCGACCGCACGCTCGCGCGGTACGCCGGCGCGTCCGACCGGCCGGCGCCCGGTGCCGTCTTCGTTGCCGACGTGCTGGGCGCCGTCTTCGCCTACGGTGCGATCCAGACTGCGCTGGTGCAGCGCGCGCGAACGGGTGAAGGCCAGCGCATCGACGTCTCGCTCATGGACAGCATGCTCAACCTGCTCGTCTACGAGCTGCAGGAGGCGCAGTTTCCGGTCGCCACGCCGCGCCCGACCTACGGGCCGATTCGCACCGCCGATGGCGACCTGCTGGTCGTGCCGATCACGACGCGCAACTTCTTCGCGCTCTGCGAGGTGACGGACTCTCCCGAGCTGAAGGACGACCCGCGCTTCGCGACGCTGCCGCTGCGCAACCGGAACTGGGCGGCGATGATGGACATCGTCGAGCGCTGGAGCTGCCAGCGCAGCGTCGCCGAGTGCGTCGCCGCACTCGAAGCAGCCGGCGTTCCCTGCTCGGCTTACGCCGATCCCGGCGACGCGCTGGTCGATCCTCATTTGCTCGGGCGCGGTCTGTTCACCCGAGTCAACGATGCGGCCGGCACGTTCGTGGGGATCAACCCGCCGTGGCGCATGTCGGGCGCCTCAGCCGAGTTGCGTGACCGTGTGCCGGATGTCGGTGCCGACGGCGACACGGTGCTCGGCGAGTGGTTGTCGCTGGCGTCCGACGAGCTCGCGGCCCTGCGCGACGCGGGGGCGTTCGGCGCGGCGCGCTAGTCCCTGCTACGCGCGGCATGCGTCGCGGCGGTCGCGAGCACGGTCAGAGACGCCACCCGCCCAGCGTCGCGGCGAGCCAGGCCGCAGTGGTGGCGATGCTGCGCTGCGACGCCCGGGCGTTCCGATCGGCGCCTTGACCGTCCGGAGCGCGACTACCTGGCCGCGGCCCGCCTTGCTTCGTAGGCCTTCAGGTGAACATAGGCGATGCGCAGCACCGAAAGCGCCGGTGCGTCCTTCGGCGCACGGGCGAGCAGATCGCCGAGCACGTGATTGGCCTCGACGGCGGCGCCGCGCTCCATGTCCTTCAGCATCGAGGCGCTGATCGGCGAGCCCGGCGCCGTCACCGCCGCGCGGATCCGTTCGACGCTCGGCTGGCGCGGCGCGAAGCCGCTGGCTGCGGCGATGGCGCAGCACTCGTCGACGATGCGCAGGTTGATGTCGGCGCCGCCCGCGCCGACGATGTCGCCGATGCTGGCGCGCATCAGGCAGGTCGCGCCCGCCGCCGAGGCGATGAAGACCCACTTCTCCCACATCTCCTGGAGGATCAGCGGCGTCGCGCGTGAATCGAATTTCGCGGTCGAGAAATCGGCGGCGATCTGCTCGACGCGCTTCGACGACGTGCCGTCGAGCTCGCCGAAGACGAGGGTGTGCAGATCGTTGAGGTGCTGGATCGTGCCTTCCGCATCGAGCGTCGCCGAGATCATGCACAGGCCGCCCAGCACGCGTGCCGCGCCGAAGCGAGCCTCGAGGTCGTCGAGGTGTCGCATGCCGTTGAGCATCGGCAGGATCGCCGTGTCGCGTCCGACCGCCGGCGCGAACGATTCCATCGTCTCGGCCAGGTCGTAGGCCTTGCAGCCGACGATGACGACGTCGTACGGACCGGCGATGCCGTCGGCCAGCACATGCGGTGGCGTGCTGATCGCGAGGTCGCCGAAGCGGCTCTTGACGACAAGGCCGGTGCTCGCCAGCGCGCGTGCTCGACCGGGCCGCAGCAGGAAGGTCGCGTCGCGACCGGCCTCGAGTAGCCGGCCTCCGAAATACCCGCCCAATGCACCCGCGCCGACCACCAGATACCGCATGCAAACCCCGAGTGCTTCGTCTGTCCGCACTGTACGTCGATGACAGAGAATGCGTCGGCACCGCGCCCTAGCCCTCTCTCAATGTTGACCCTGCTCTTCGACGGCATCGCCTACGGCATGTTGCTGTTCGTGCTGGCGGTCGGGCTCGCGGTCACGCTCGGGCTGATGAACTTCATCAACCTCGCGCACGGTGCCTTCGCGATGGCGGGCGGCTACATCACGGTGCTGCTGATGAACCGGCTCGGCGTGCCGTTCCTGCTTTGCCTGCCGATCGCCTTCATCGGCACTGGGCTGCTCGGCGCCGTCCTCGAGCGCACGCTCTACCGGCCGATGTACGCGCGGCCGCACCTCGACCAGGTGCTGTTCTCGATCGGCCTCGTCTTCATGGCCGTCACGGCGGTCGACTATTTCGTCGGCTCGATGCAGCAGAACATCACCTTGCCATCGTGGCTGCAGGGGCGGCTGCCGATCGAGGCGGTGGGCATCGGCAAGTACCGGCTCTTCATCGTCGTGCTGTGCGCGCTGCTCACGCTGGCGCTGCAGTGGGTGCTTTCGCGCACGCGCTTCGGCAGCCGGCTGCGCGCCTCGGTCGACGACCCGCGCGTCGCCGGCGGGCTCGGCCTCGACGTCAACCGCATCTTCATGCTCACCTTCGCGGTCGGCTCTGGCCTCGCCGGACTCGGTGGCGCGCTCGGTGCCGAAGTGCTCGGCCTGGATCCGACCTTTCCGCTCAAGTTCATGATCTATTTCCTGATCGTCGTCTCGGTCGGCGGCACGACGACGATCACCGGCCCGCTGCTCGCCGCGCTGCTGCTCGGCGTGGCCGACGTGGCCGGCAAGTATTACGTGCCCAAGCTCGGCGCCTTCATCGTCTACACCTTGATGATCGCCATCCTCGTGTGGCGGCCGCAGGGCCTGTTCGCGAAGGCGGGGGGGCGATGAGCGCCAAGCCGGAGCTCTCGCCCTCGGCGCACTCGCTGCGCGGCTACGCGCGCTGGCGCTGGTGGGAGATGGCCCTGTTCGCGGCGATGCCGCTCTCGTGGCTGCTGTTGCCGGGGCAGTCGCTGCTGCTCAACGAGATCGCCATCGTCGCGCTGTTCGCGGTCTCGCTCGACCTCGTCCTCGGCTACGCCGGCATCGTCTCGCTCGGCCATGCCGCCTTCTTCGGCTTCGGCGCCTACACGGCGGCGCTGTTCGCGAAGGACGCGATGCCCGACCCGCTCGTCGGCATGGCCGTCGCCATCGCGGCGACCGCGCTGCTCGGCCTGGCGACCAGCGTGCTCATCCTGCGCGGCACCGACCTGACGCGACTCATGGTGACGCTCGGCGTCGCCTCCATCCTCTACGAGCTCGCCAACAAGCTCGACTGGCTGACCGGCGGCGCCGACGGCCTGCAAGGCGTCGTCATGGGGCCGCTGGCGACGCCCTTCGGACGCTTCGACTTCGACCTCTCGGGACGCGTCGCCTACGCCTATTCGCTGATCGTCCTCACCGTGTCGTTGCTGATCGCCCGCCGCATCGTTCATTCGCCCTTCGGCATCTCGTTGCAGGCGCTGCGCGACAACCGGCTGCGCGCCGAAAGCATCGGCCTCTCGGTGCGGCTTCGCCTGGTCGCCGTCTACACGATCGCCGCGGCAATCGCCGGCGCCGCCGGCGCGCTGCTCGCGCAGACCAGCGGCTTCGCCTCGCTCGACCTCTTCGACTTCCATCGCAGCGCCGAGGTGCTGCTCGTGCTCGTCATCGGCGGCACCGGCTATCTCTACGGCGGCGTGTTCGGCGCGATCGTCTTCAAGCTCCTGCACGACCTGATCTCGGCGTGGACGCCGCAGTACTGGAACTTCTGGCTCGGCCTGTTCCTGGTCGTGCTGGTCCTGGTCGGGCGCGAGCGCTTCGTTCGGCCGTGGACGTGGTTCAGGCGGCGTCGCCAGCCATGACGACCGTGCTCGAGACCCGCTCGCTGGTCAAGCGCTTCGGCGGCCTGGCGGCGACCGACGACGTCTCGCTCGCCATCGAGCGCGGCGCGCGCCATGCGCTCATCGGCCCGAACGGCGCCGGCAAGACGACGCTCATCAACCTGCTCACCGGCGTGCTCGAGCCGACCTCGGGCTCGATCTGGCTCGACGGCCAGGACATCACGCGCCTGTCGGTGCATGCGCGGGTGCACCGCGGCATGGTGCGCACCTTCCAGATCACGCAGCTCTTCAACGGCCTGACGCCGCTGTCGTCGCTGGCGCTCGCGGTCACGGCGCAGCGTGGCGCCAGCGCTGGCGTCTGGCGTGCGCTCGGCCGCGACCCGGCGATCGCCATCGAATGCGAGGGCCTGCTCGCGCGCTTCAACCTCGGCGACGTCAGGGACCAGACGGTCGCTTCGCTCGCCTACGGCAAGCGTCGGCTGCTCGAGATCGCCACCGCGCTCGCCTGCCGGCCGCGCGTGCTGCTGCTCGACGAGCCGGTCGCCGGCGTTCCCGAGGGCGATCGCCAGGAGATCTTCGAGACCATCAACGCCTTGCCGGCCGACGTGTCGGTGCTGCTCATCGAGCACGACATGGACCTCGTCTTCAACTTCGCGAAGACGGTCACCGTGCTCGTCAACGGCGCCGTCTTCGCCGAGGGCGACGTCGAGTCGATCTCGAACGACCCGCGCGTCAAGGCCGTCTACCTTGGCGAAGACGACGTGGAAGCGGGCACGCATGGCTGAGCTCCTTCGCGTCGAGGGGCTGCGCGCCGGCTATGGCCAGGCGGTGGTCGTGCAGGGCGTCGACCTCACGCTCGCCGAGGGGCAGTCGCTGGCGCTGCTGGGCCGCAACGGCACGGGCAAGACGACGCTGCTCAACACGCTGGTGGGCGTGACGCGCCGGCACGGCGGCCGCATCGTCCTCGGCGGCCGCGACATCACGACGATGCCGCCGCATGCGCGC